>JASHPM010000455.1 GCA_030038115.1 Acidobacteriaceae bacterium
CTGGCGATCACGTTCTGCCGGGCGCTGGGCATTCCGGCTCGCTATGCCGCAGGCTATCTGGGCGACATCAGGATTCCGCCCGTGCCATATCCGATGGATTTCAGCGCGTGGTTCGAGGTGTATCTGGAAAACCGGTGGTGGGCCTTCGATGCTCGCCACAACGTGCCGAGGATCGGGCGCATCCTGATGGCGACCGGCCGCGATGCGGCGGATGTGGCGTTTTTTACGTCATTCGGAGCGGCTCATCTGAAGAGCTTCCTGGTGATCTCGGATGAAGTCAGAGATGGGGAGGCTGTGGAAGCGGCGGCGCAATCCTGAGGCTGGCTTGTGCCTGGTGGTTCGCATGGCGAAGAGCTTCGAGGCCGCGTCCAACGCTCGGCCTGCGCCGGAGTATACTTAGCCTCTCCTCCAAACAGGCACAGTATTCAGATCACTCATTTCGAAAGGGGGCATTCTCATGCCCAGTTATCTCGTCCAGGTCGCCTACACGCCCGAGGCGGTAGCCGCCTTTATCGCAAGCCCGCAGGACCGCACCCAGGCAATCAGCAAGGTGGTTAAGAAGCTTGGGGGAAAGCCCGGAAAGCTGTATCTCTCGTTTGGCGACTACGACGTCGTTGGCATTTATGAGATGCCCGATAACGTGAGTGCCGCCGCGTTTGCGCTGGCGATTGCAGGAGGCGGGGCGTGTAAAAGCGTGAAGACCACGCCGCTGATCAGCACGGAGGACGGGGTGACGGCGCTGAAGAAGGCAGGAGGGTCAGGCTACGTGCCGGTGACGGCGAAGGAATAGATGCTGATTTTGGCCTGGGGAATCGGGCTGGCGAACGGTGTGGATCTGCGCTAGCCCTTCTCTCCGGCGCTTTCCAGCCTGGCTTCGGCTTCGCGCATGACTTCGTTAGCGTGGGCATATTTTTCGGGGTCTTCGCCGGCTTCGCTCCAGAGCTTCTCGCCGTGCTGGAGTTGCTGCTGGGCGGCGGCGGTGTCGATGTCCTGAGGCTTTTCGGCTTCTTCCGCCAGGATGGTGACGCGCTCCGGCAGCACCTCGACGAATCCGCGAGCCACGCTGTAGCGCCGATCACCGGCTTCGCCGCCATGGAGGCGCACCTCGCCCGCCCCGATTTCGGAGAGCAGCGGAGCGGCGCCGTAGAGCACTTCGAAGTATCCGTTCTTACCCGGCACCTCCACTGCCTCCACAGTCTGATCGACGAGGATGCGGTCAGGGGTAACGAGGCGGACTTTGAGCTGGTCGGGCATTATTTCGTGGCCGCCTTGAGTTTTTCAGACTCTTCCAGCACTTCTTCGATGGTACCGCGCATGTAGAAGGCCTGTTCCGGAACGTCATCATGCTTGCCGTCGATGACCTCCTTAAAGCTGCGCACGGTGTCGGCGATCTTGCAGTACTTGCCAGGAATACCAGTGAACTGCTCGGCGACGTGGAAAGGCTGGGAGAGGAATTTCTGCACTTTGCGGGCGCGCGCGACGGTAATTTTGTCCTCTTCGGAGAGCTCGTCGATGCCGAGGATGGCGATGATGTCCTGCAGGTCCTTATAGCGCTGCAAAATGCGCTTGACGCCCTGGGCGACGTCGTAGTGCTCCTGCCCGACGATGCGGGCGGTGAGGATGCGCGAAGTGGACGCGAGGGGGTCGACGGCGGGGTAGATGCCGAGTTCGGAGAGCGGACGGGAGAGCACCGTGGTGGCGTCGAGGTGAGCAAAGGTGGTGGCCGGCGCGGGATCGGTGAGGTCGTCGGCGGGTACGTAGACGGCCTGTACCGAGGTGACCGAGCCGCGCTTGGTTGAGGTAATGCGCTCCTGCAGCTCGCCCATTTCAGTGGCGAGGTTTGGCTGATAACCGACGGCGGAGGGCATGCGGCCCAGCAGCGTCGAAACTTCGGAACCCGCCTGGGTGAAACGGAAGATGTTGTCGATGAAGAGCAGTGTGTCGGCGCCTTCCTCGTCGCGGAAGAATTCGGCGACGGTGAGACCGCTGAGCGCCACGCGCAGACGCGCACCGGGCGGCTCGGTCATCTGGCCGTAGATGAGAGCAGCCTTGGACTTCGGCAGATCCTTGAGGTTGATGACGCCGGACTCCTGCATTTCGAGCCACAGGTCGTTGCCCTCGCGGGTGCGCTCGCCGACGCCGGCAAAAACGGAGAAGCCGCCGTGCTGGGAGGCGACATTGTTGATGAGCTCCTGAATGATGACGGTCTTGCCGACGCCCGCACCGCCAAACAGGCCGATCTTGCCGCCTTTGAGGAAGGGCTGGATCAGGTCGATGACCTTGATGCCGGTTTCGAACATTTCTTCGTGGGTGGACTGCTCGTCGAAGGCAGGAGCGGGGCGATGGATGGGCATGCGTTTCTTCGCGTTGACCGGGCCCAGGTCGTCGACCGGTTCGCCGATGACGTTGAGGACGCGGCCCAGGGTGGCTCGGCCAACGGGCATGGTAATGGGACCACCCTGGTCGATGGCTTTCATGCCGCGCACCATGCCTTCGGTGGCTTCCATGGCGACGCAGCGCACGCGGCCTTCACCCAGGTACTGCTGCACTTCAAGGATGACGTTGATGGGTGCAGGGACGGTGAAGCCGTCGCTGACCACACGCAACGCCTCGTAGATGGGAGGCATGGCCGCCTCTTCGAACTGCACATCCACGGCGGGACCGGAAATCTGAACGACTCTGCCGACGTTTTCTGCCATAAATTTTTCGTTCTCGCCTTATATCGCGGCTGCGCCGCTCACAATTTCGATAATTTCCTTGGTGATCGCCGCCTGGCGAACGCGGTTCATGGTCAGCGTCAGCGAATCGATCATGTCGGAAGCATTGTTGGTTGCCGAATCCATGGCGGTCATGCGCGCGGCGTGCTCGGCGGCGATGGACTCCAGGGTTGCGTGGTAAAGCTGCGAAGTCACGTAGCGGGGCAGCACGTCGGCAAAAATCTCCGCCGGAGGCTGTTCGTAGATGTAGTCGACCTCGGCGGTGCCAAAGTTCTTCGCTTCGTCCTCGAGCTGTTTCTGCGCGGCTTCGGCCTCGTGCGGATAGAGGCTGACGCCGGCGGAAAGGGCAGCTTCGGCGGCGCGCTCGCGTTCTTCCAGGGTCGGCTCCTCGGCCTTCTCGATCTCATGGATAGTGAGGGAGAGGATGGGCAACACCCGCTCGACGACCACGCGCTGCTGGATGACGGATTTGAATTCGTTGTAGACCAGATAGGCGGCGTCGATCTGCTCGTGGGTATAGAGCCCGATGATTTCCTCCGCGACCTCACGGACAGCGTCGTAGTCGATCTTTTCGAGCGCGGCCGTGGGGCCGGCCAGCACCTCGACGGCGCTGGAGCGCTGTTGGCGTTCGGGCCGCTGGTCTTCTTCGTTGTTCCCGGTAAACTGCGCGGCCGGATAGCGGCGGCGGAACAAGTCGCGTCCCTTGCGGCCGATGGCCTCGATGTCGATTTCCTTGTCGCCGTTTTCGAGAATGAAATTAGCAGCGGCCTTAAAGATGTTGGTGTTGAAGGCGCCAGCGAATCCCTTATCGCCGGAAACGACAACGAGCAGGATGCGCTTCTCCGGGCGGGTAAGCAGGAGCGGATGGCGGCATTCACCGGTTTCGGGGTCGTAGATTTCCGCGCGGCGCTTGAGGGATTCGAGCACGCTGGCCAGCATGGCGGCATAGGGGCGGGCGGAAACGGCGCGCTCCTGGGCACGACGCAGCTTGGCCGCCGCAACCATCTTCATGGCTTTGGTGATCTGCCGCGTGTTGCGCACGCTGCGAATGCGGCGCCGTAAATCAAGGACGTTGGCCATGGATGCTTAGTGCGCGGCCGCCACCGGCTGCTGCTCCTTCTGCTCCTGCTCTTTCTTTTTTTCCTGCTCGTTGAGCGGCTGCACGGCAGGCTGCTTCAGTTTTGCTTCTTCGTGTTCGGAGAGGAAGTTCGCCTTGTACTCCTTCAGCGCAGCGTGGATGCGGTTGCGCAGATCGTCGTCGAGGGCCTTCTTTGTCGCAATGTCCTTCAGCAGCTGCGACTGTGCCGAATCGAGGTACGGATAGAGGCCGTCTTCAAAGGCGCGAATCTGCTCGACCTTCAGGTCGTCCAGATAACCCTGGGTTCCGGAAAAGAGGATGATGACCTGTTTTTCGGCGGTGAGCGGATGGAATTGGGGCTGCTTGAGCAGTTCAGTGAGACGCGATCCGCGATTGAGCTGGTTCTGCGTTACTTTGTCGAGGTCGCTGCCGAACTGCGCAAAGGCGGCGAGCTCGCGATACTGGGCAAGGTCGAGCTTGAGCGTCGATCCCACCTGCTTGATGGCCTTGATGGCGGCGGAGAATCCCACGCGCGAGACGGAGAGACCGACGTTGACGGCGGGACGCACGCCGGAATTGAACAGATCGGTCTCAAGAAAAATCTGCCCGTCGGTGATGGAGATGACGTTGGTCGGAATGTAGGCCGAGACGTCGCCCGCCTGAGTCTCGATGACGGGCAGGGCGGTGAGCGATCCGCCGCCATTCTCATCGCTCAGCTTGGCCGCGCGTTCCAGCAGACGCGAGTGGAGATAGAAGACGTCGCCCGGGTAGGCTTCGCGGCCAGGCGGACGGCGCAGCAGGAGGGAAATCTCGCGATAGGCAATGGCGTGCTTGGAGAGATCGTCGTAGATCACCAGCGCGTGACGGCCTTTATCGCGGAAATATTCGCCGATGGCGCAAGCCGCGTAGGGAGCGAGATAGAGCATCGGAGCCGGCTCCGACGCCGAAGCCGCGACGACGACGGTGTGACCCATCGCGTCGTATTCTTCGAGGGTCTGCACGACCTGGGCGATCGAGGAGCGCTTCTGTCCGATGGCGCAGTACATGCAGATGAGGTCGTTGGTCCTGTTGTTGATGATGGAGTCGAGGGCGACGGCGGTTTTTCCGGTCTGACGATCGCCGATGATCAGCTCGCGCTGGCCGCGGCCGATGGGGATCATGGAGTCGATGGCTTTGAGACCGGTCATCATGGGTTCGCGTACCGGCTGGCGGGCGATGACGCCGGGGGCGAGGCGCTCCACGGGCAGCATGTCGCGAGTCTGGATGGGACCCTTGTCGTCGATGGGCTGGCCGAGGGCGTTGACGACGCGGCCAATCATAGCGTCGCCCACGGGAACGCTGAGAATTTTGCCGGTTCGCCTGACCTGATCGCCTTCGCGGATCTCGGTGTAGTCGCCCAACAGCACGCTTCCGACCTGATCCTCTTCGAGGCTCATCGCGAGGCCAGCCACGCCGTGGGGAAACTCCAGCAGCTCGCCGGACATGACCTTGTCGAGGCCGTGCAGGCGAGCGATGCCGTCGCCGAGGGTAATCACGGTCCCGACTTCGTCGACGCGCATTTTCGCGTCGTAGTTAGCAATCTGCTCCTTGAGGAGCGCTGTTATTTCGTCTGCTTTGATCTGAGCCATTCTGTTATGTTTCCTGGACTTTTGAATCTTGTTGTATCTGTGCCGCTTCGGATTCCCGCTCTAACCGGCGGTCAATTCTTCTCTCAGGCGATCGAGCCGCCCGCGCACCGAGCCGTCATAAACCGTGCTGCCTACCTGTACGACTGCCCCGCCGAGTAACGAATTGTCTTCTTCAAACTGCGCCTCGACGGTGCCGCCGGTGAGCGCAGCGATTTGTTTCTCCAGTTCCCTGCGCTCGTGCTCGTCGAGCTTTCTGGCGGAGACCACCTTCGCCTCGGAAATGCCCAGCCGCTGATTGACCTCACGCCGAAACTCCGCGATGACGTCGTCGAGCCCGAAAATGCGATCGTTGCGTATCAGTACAGCAATAAAATTGCGCGTCTGCTGCGACATTTTGAGCCTGGCATTCAGCTTGTCGAGCAATGCGACCCTCTGTTCAATGGGGAAGGAAGGATCAAGAAAGAATTCGCGCAACTCGCGGCTCTCATGCCAGGCGGCAGCGAAGTCTCCGAGCTGCCGCTGCGCGGCTTTCGCGTCCAGTTTCGCCTCGAAGACCACGTCAGCGAAGGCACGCGCATATCGGGAAGCATAGCTCGCCATTTATGCCTCCCCTCCGGAATTTTTGTTCAGCGACTTGCCGAATTCGCGAACCAGCGCGCGGTCGGTGTCGTTAGAGAGCTGAATCTTACGCATGGCATGATCGATGGCGAGGTCGGCGGCAAATTTCTTCAGCCCGCGTTGCGCCGTCGCCTGCGCGGCGGCGATCTCCTGTTCAGCCGAGGCGATGATGCGCTCGCGTTCCAGTTCCAGCGTCGCGTGAATGCGCTTCTCGTCTTCGACAGATTCCTGTTCGACCTGGTGGCGGATCGCGTCGATTTCCGTATCGAGCCGCAACAGACGGGTTTCCACTTCCGCCAAACGGTGGTTAGCGTCTTCGGTGGCCAGCCGCGCCGTGACCAGCTCCTTTTGCAGCCTCTGGGAACGGTTACGGAACATCTTCGGCAGGAACTTCCAGAGAAAGACGCCGATGGCGATGAGCAGGACCGCGGAATTGAAATCCTCGAAGATCTGCGCGGCAGTTTCGGTCCTGATGTGGGCGAAGCGGGCAATGGCTTTGACGGCCGCCGAGTGGCGATACTGTTCGACGTCCGAACTGGTTTCCGGCTCGTCCATGTGTTCGCTATGCGCGGTCCACGCCTTTCCCTGCTGCGCGGCGGGAGAGGAATCCGTTTTCTGGGCGTGCAGTCCCGTTCCCGGGCCCATCAGGAGGCACGCGAACAGGAACATCGCCAGAAATCGGGTGATCGTTTTCATTGCGAGCTCTCCGCAGCCGCCGCGGGAAGGACTGCGGCGAGAACCTGGGCGGCCAGTTGGTTCGCGGAAGCTTCAATCTGCCTGCGGGCTTCGGCACTCTGCGCCTCCAGGGCGCCCTGCGCTGTATGGACGCGCTGCTGCATTGCCAAGCGGGCGGCGGCCAGAGCATCTTCACGCGCGGCGTTCCAGCGCTGGATGCGCTGTTCGCGACCGCGGAATATTTCAGCGCGGGCGGCACGCAGCTTCGCTTCATATTCCTGGGAGCGGACGTCTGCCTGGGCGATCGCCAGACGCGACTTTTCCAGGGCTCCGGCCGTTCGCCGGTGGCGTTCGGCGCGGGTCTTCATCAGGGGGCCAAACAGGATGTACCGATAGGCCAAGACCAACACAATGAAAAGGATCAGGGTCGGTATGGCACCGAGCGCAAGATCACCAAGTTGACGCAACAATACATTCATGAATTGGCCGGCGGTGGCAGTCGGGATCGACTGAGAAGGCTCAGGTGGAACTCTTGGTTCTAACAGACGCAAAAAATGAGTGTCAAATGACGAAAGGCACTTACTTTGCATCCCCTACTACGGCTTCGGTCCATGCGACGCAGCGTGCAAATCCGGCACAAAAAATCGTTGTTTGGAGCTTGACCTGGCCGGGTTTCGGCGTACACTGAGAATACCACCTCGACCCGGATCAGGGTCGGCGAACCGGGTGATCGGAGGTACCCACCACTCTCCATCATCCGGTTTGCTTTGTCTGGGCGCAAAATTGATTACCGCACGGCGAGTCGAAAGCGCCGATAGCGTCCCAGCAGTGAGGCGGGGCCCGTTACCATCATGCGCACCAGATTCCCTTCGTACTCCCGGTCGCGGATTACCGCTCCCGCTTCCAGCGCGGCCAGGACGTCGCCCTCTGACTGCGGAATCTGAAACCGCTGCTCAAGGACCGGATCCTGCACCAGCTCTTCATCCAGCCGCTCCATCAGGGCTTCGAGACCAGTGTGCTCCCTGGCTGAGGTCACGATGCCGCGTCCCGCGGCCAGCGACGCGCATTCCTTTTCGCTGAGCAGGTCGGCCTTGTTCAGAACTTCGATCCGGGGCTTATCGAGCACGTCGAGCTCGCCAAGGACTTTCTCGACTTCGGCCTTGTGTTCCTCGCGCATAGGACTGGAGGCATCGCGGACGTGCACCAGGACCTCGGCCTTGCGCACCTCCTCCAGGGTGGCGCGAAAGGAAGTGACCAGAGTGTGCGGGAGGTCGCGGATAAAACCGACCGTATCCGACAGCAGTACTTTTCTGCGGCTGGGGAGCTGGATGGCGCTCAGCTTGGGATCGAGTGTGGCAAACATGCGCGACGATTCGAGCACGCCGGCGCGGGTGATGGCGTTAAATAGTGTGCTCTTCCCGGCGTTGGTGTATCCAACCAAAGCGACGGTGGGAACCGGTACCGATTCGCGGCGCTGGCGCTGCTGGGTGCGGATGCGCCGGACTCCCTCCAACTCGCCGCGGAGTTGGAGAACGCGCCGCTGAATGCGCCGCCGGTCGGTCTCCAGCTGCGTCTCGCCAGGTCCGCGGGTACCGATGCCGCCACCGAGCTGCGACATGGCTTTGCCGCGCCCGGTCAGCCGCGGCAACATGTATTCCAGCTGCGCCAGCTCCACCTGCAACTGACCTTCACGGGTGCGGGCGTGGCGGGCAAAAATGTCGAGGATCAGCTGGGTTCGATCGATGACCCTGCAGGGAAGCGCATTTTCCAGATTCCGCAGCTGGGTTGGGCTCAGGTCGTGGTCGACGATGGCAACATCCGCCTGCGCGGAGGCGGCGGTCGCGGAAAGCTCCTCGACTTTGCCGCTGCCAACGAGGGTCGCCGGATCGGCTTTGGGGCGCCGTTGCACCACTTCGCCGGCAATGCCGGCGCCGGCGCTGATCACCAGCTCGCGGAATTCCACGAGACGCGAATCGTCTTCGCGCACGGCCGAGTGCAGATTCGAAGTTGCGGCGGCAGCATCGCGCGCCTGGGCGGCGCCGCGAGACATAGCTCTGCCCGGTTGTCCAATGACGACCGTAACCAGCAATGCCCGTTCCGCGGTCGAATCAGTCGCGTTCAGAGGCATCAAATTGCGTCGCGCCGGTGTTCCGGATCCGTCAGGAGCCGGACGCCTCCTGCACCGCCTGCGGCGGCGTGATGGCTACAGGACCCGCCTGCGCGGTATGCGGAGGACGATGTTCTCCGTGCAGGACCGAGCGGGTGCTGACCACGGTTGAAATGGCGTGTTTGAAAATCAGCTGCTCCTGGCTGTTGTTCTCCAGCAGCACGGAATATTTGTCGAAGGAGCGGATCTTTCCGGTGAGTTTTACGCCGCTCACAAGATAGATCGTAATGGGGGTCTTATCTTTCCGAACTGTGTTCAGGAATGTGTCCTGAATGTTCTGCGCCGGCTTGTTTTCCATGAGCCGATCTCCTTTGCCCTTTAATTAACTCGACGGTGCAACTGCAACAGCAGGAAAAACTGCAGCGAAGCCGAAATTGTGGCGCCGCACCCACCGTCAAGGCGTGCTTTCAAGATACGGGTTTACGGAGGGTTTTCGCAACTTTGGCGGCTTGGGCCGGGAAAGGCCAGCAGAGCGGGACGACCCGATGGTGGCGCCGGATGGTGAACGGGACCCCCGTGCCGCAAAGAGGGCCGCCCGCCGAGAGGCCTATCCGCGCTGTTTCCGGTGAGGCTTCTCGCGATGTTCCGAGGTCCCGGCGGCGATCGTCGCCCGCGGCGGCTGATTTCCAACACGATGGACCACGACTCCATCCATGCGGAAGCTCTCGATCGCTGTTTCGCCCGGCTTGACCATGCCTGTCTGCGGATCGAGGGCGACCTGATCCCCGCTTGCGACACGGAAGGAAAACGTGGGCGTGTCCTGATTGCCGGGAGCAGCCTCGGTTACCGATACGGGCAGGTATCCAGCCAGGTTGCGTTCATGGAAGGCCGTCTCGTAGCGGTGCTTCCTGACGTTCCAGGTGAAAACCCGCACCTGATCGAAGTCGTAAGGAAGGCCGTCCTTCCACGGCGCGAGCACGGCAAGATATTCGGGGACCAGATTGCCGGGAACGTTCGCGCCGGGATCGGCCACCCTGCGGAGAACGTAGGCGCCGACAATTTTCTGGCCCTCAGCCAGGCCAGCGATTGCGTCCGGAACGTCCTCGTCGAGCGTTCGGGCGCGCACCCATCCCACGCGACCGCTGCTGTCCCGTATCAGCCAATAGTCCTCAAGATTGGACGGCGGTTGCTGCTGCGGGCCGGTATTGTTCGCGCGCGCTACCGGTTTTTCAAGGGGCGCCGGAAGCGCCTGCGGGATATCCGGCTTCGGCACAGAAGCGCGCATCAGCAACTGGAGCTTGTCGTTTTCGGGCAACAGGTAAAAACGGTCCGAGGACCGCCCCGGTGCATCGCGCAGCCAGTAGTCGTCGCGGAGGACCGCGGTCGCAACGACCGGATCGCCGGCGTTGTCTTTTTCCAGCGATGTGAATTTGTCGTAAACCTGCTGGTCGATCACGCCATGATCCTCGATCCAGCCCACCTCGCCCTTATCAGTCTTCACTTTCAGGAATCGGCGGCCGTGCTCCACCACCTGCAATCGCTGCCCGTTGACGACCTCTGCCACGCGGTTGCTGACCGCAGCTACGCGGTCGCGCAGATAGGTACCGCGCGCCCACACATAGACATATTCATGCGGCTGGTGAGGAACGAACCGCCCACACCCCTGGACCAGCGTCAGTCCGGCAAGGAGAAGTCCAGGAACGAGTCCAGGAAAGTGGCGGCGTGAAAAGGGAGATGAATGCAGCATGGGCGGGAGTGTCAAACCCGTCTTTTGATGACGCGGGTTACCAAAAGGATACATCCACCTAAAGGACGCCTGGCAGGGGCGAAAAGTTGTGCACGTTACTTCCGGTGTTCCCGTCTTTACGCCTGCGGTTTCGGAGTGAGCCGGACAAAGCGCGGCGCCAATTCCTCCCACTTCGACATGAGCCAGTAGGCGCGCGTACTCGCAGTCTTCTCCGCATGGAGCTGGACGAGGCCGAGGATGCTCTCCTTTGCCTCGGAATCCAGTGTGTCCCAGGGTTCCGGGGTCAGGAAGCCGGCGTGATAGCGCTGCCGCGAGAGGAAGAATCCGTCTTCGTCAAAGACCCAGGCCTCGCCGCCGGTCATGCCGGCGCCGAAGTTGGTTCCTGTCGTACCCAGTACAGCCACAAGGCCGCCGGTCATGTACTCGCAGCCATGGTCACCGACCCCTTCAACCACGGCCAGTGCGCCGGAATTCCGGACGGCAAAGCGCTCGCCCGCGCAGCCAGCGGCAAACAGCGCTCCGCTGGTTGCCCCATAGAGGGCGACGTTGCCGAGGATGGTATGCAGCTCCGGCTGGAGTGCGGCACGGCCTTGCCCGCGAAGAATGATCTCGCCACCGGAGAGGCTCTTACCCACAAAATCGTTGGCGAGGCCCTTCAGAATGAGCTGCATTCCGAGAACGGCAAAGGCTCCAAACGACTGGCCGGCCTCGCCCGTAAGGCGGAAGATCAGCGTCGAATCCGACGTCAATCCGGCGCACTGCAGCATCGCCAGTTCGCCAGCCAGCCTCGCTCCGAAAGTCCGATCCTCATTGGCAATCAATGCGTCGACCACGAACGGCTCTCCGGCTTTCCAGGCCACGACAGCCGGCTCGACCCACGCATCGTCGATGGGCGCGTGATCCTCAGGACGGAGATTGCGACGGCCCCGCCAGTGGGTCGCGCCCGCTTTGCCGCCGTCCGGCGGAGCACCCAGCATCGGCCCCAAATCGAGGCAGCCGTCGAAACGCGTTTGTTCCAGCAGATCGGTGCGGCCAATCGCCGCATCCAGCGACGGCAACCCCAGTTCGGCGAGCAACGCGCGAATTTCTCCGGCCAGGCCTTCGAAGAAGCGGACCAGGTGCTCGGGCTTGCCGCGGAATTTCGCCCGCAGATCGGGGCGCTGGGTGGCAATGCCGGTGGGGCAGGTATTCAGATGACACTGGCGCGCCATGTCGCAGCCCAGGGCAACGAGGACGGCGGTGCCGAAGGCGTATTCGTCGGCGCCCAGCATGGCGGCCACCACGATGTCGCGCGCCGTGCGCAGACCTCCATCGCAGCGCAGACGCACGCGTCCACGCAGACCGTTGCGAATGAGAACCTGCTGCGCCTCGGCGAGGCCGAGTTCCCACGGATTGCCGGCGTACTTGATGCTCGACAAAGGCGAGGCGCCGGTGCCGCCGTTATGTCCGGCGATGACAATGTAGTCGGCATAGGCTTTCGCTACACCCGCGGCTACCACGCCAACGCCGCATTCGGAAACGAGTTTGACACCGATGGCGGCGTTTGGATTGATCCGCCGCAAATCGTGAATGAGCTGGGCCAGGTCTTCGATGGAGTAGATGTCGTGGTGCGGCGGCGGGCTGATGAGCTGAACGCCGGGTTGCGCATGACGCAGGCGCGCGATCAGCTCTGTAACTTTGTGGCCGGGAAGCTGTCCGCCTTCGCCGGGCTTCGATCCCTGTGCGATCTTGATCTCCAGTTCCTCGGCATGCATCAGATACTGGGCCGTCACCCCGAAGCGGGCTGACGCCACTTGCTTCACTTTGTTGCTCAGCAATTCCGAGGCAAACGACGAGCCATTGATTTGGAGCTGGGCTCCGGGCTCGTAGACCGCCGGGTCTTCCCCGCCCTCGCCAGTGTTGGAGCGTCCGCCGAGCATGTTCATCGCCGCAGTGATGGTTTGGTGCGCCTCAGGACTCAGGGAACCCAGCGACATGGCGCTGGCAATGAAGCGGCGATAGAGATTTTGCG
>JASHPM010000456.1 GCA_030038115.1 Acidobacteriaceae bacterium
GGGCGGCCGGGGCCGCGCAGCGCCAGGACGGAAAAGTGGTGACCGCTCGCCATCCGATTCCAAAGAGCTTATTCCCACGGCCTGAGCCGGGGAATTTGCGGACGGAAAGGCCCGCAAAACGGAAAAGGGATCGATGGACATCGATCCCTTCTCGACCTTCTACTTCCAGTATAGCAGGCGGGCGGATCGATTTTGGCGTTTTGGCTGTGGATCGCGGAAGGTTGGGGGAACGAAGGTAATGGGCGCTTCCCAAATTGGGCCGACTGGCCGTCGGGGGCCATTGCGCTTCGCGCAGGACGGGCGCGCAATGCCGCCTGCAGTTAGTATTGACCGCGGCCAAGATAGCCTTTCGCGGTTGCGCCGAATCCCGTTTCTCTCGGCACCGTAGCAACCGTTAATGTCACCTTGCCAATCCGTCGGGAGGTACGGCGAGGCTTGCCTCTCCCATAGTCATTCGGGTGGTGTAGGGCACGGAAATCATTCGATCAACGGTCGATGTGAACTTGTCGAGATCAGTTTTCGGGGGGTTTTGATTCGTTGTGCTCAGATTTCTTCCGTTTCAAGATAGGGCCGATGTGTCCGTAAAGCGGGCCTATGACCTGCCCTCCGAAGGGTTTGCCGCTTAGGCGTCAAATAATCTTGACATCTACTCCCAAAACGGTTTGTGTGTCACGTATGTTATTGCCCTGATGAGTCTGCGATGTTCCTGCCCAGTTAAGGTTTAGTTCCGGGTCGCTTCTCTCACGATCCGCCAGGCGGTCTGGTTCACGGCCTCGCGCCGCTCGTGGGATGCGCCAGCCGTTTGTGCTCGGTGAACTCCTCAGTTATCGCCCCCGGCTTCGTCGGGTGCGGACGAAAGACCGTGCCGCAGAGAGAGCACTCAAAATCGCTGGTTGGTCTTTTCCTGGCGTCTTTGCGCGGCTTGAGATATGGATCAGATCGTTTCGCCATGCCCCGAGTCTACCGCCGTCCTGAGGTCGCGACCGTCCCGTGGAAACTCAGACTGCACCACTGCCACCGAGGCTTCCCTTCCCATAGTCATTCGAGTGGTGTATAAGGGATTCCCATAGTCATTCGAGGGGAGGACAGGCTCGTGGTTCTGAAGAGGCCGCCGGAAGCGGGAGATGTTTTGCAGGGAACCCTGGACATGCTGATCCTGCGAACCCTGATCATGGGCGCTGCGCACGGCCACACCATCGCGCAGATGATCGAGCAAACCTCGGAAAACGCGCTGGAAGTGGAGCAGGGGTCTCTATATCCCGCTCTGCATCGCCTGGAGGATCGCGGCTGGCTGGCCTCGGAATGGGGGGTGAGCGACAACAACCGCAAGGCAAAGTTCTATCGCCTGACGGCGAGAGGCCGGAAAGAGCTGAGCGCGGCCACGGGGCGCTGGCGCAGGATGACGCGGGCCATTGACCTGATTCTGGGCCAGGAGACGGAGTAGCCAGGAGGATAGTCGAGATGCCTATGCGCCGCTTCATGCATCGCGCCAGGAAAGACGAGGACCTGGCTGCCGAAATCGAATCGCACCTTGCGCACCAGCAGGATGCGAATGCCGCGCGCGGTCTTGCTCCGGAGGAGGCGCGCCGCCAGGCTCGTCTGCGCTTCGGCAATCCCCGCAGCACGCGGGAGCGGGTGTGGCGCTATCGGTCGGTGGGATGGGCGGACGACACGGTGCGCGATCTGCGCTTTGCGCTGCGGTCTCTGGTGCGAACGCCCGGGTTCACCATTGTCGCCGTGCTGGTGATCGCGGTGGGCATCGGTGTGAACACCGCGGTCTTCTCGGTGATCGACGCGGTGCTGCTGAAACCGCTGACGTATCCCGACCCGCAGGCGCTGGTGCAGCTGGAGCTCATCAGCAGCCACGGTTCGTTTCCCGCGGCCAGCATCCCGGAATACAACCTGTGGCGGCAGCAGACCGGCATCTTCGAGCAAATCGCGGGCTACGACTTCGGCGGAGCGGGCATGAATCTGACGGGCGGCGACCACCCGGAGCAGGTGCAGGCGGTTCATGTCACCCAGGGTTATTTCGCGCTTTTTGGTGCGCCGACGATAGCGGGGCGCACCTTCACCGCAGCCGAGGACCTGCCGAATGGCGGCCACGTCGCCGTGCTGAGTTATGGGTTGTGGCAGCGGCGCTATGGCGGCAACTCAAAAATCGTCGGCACGACCATCCAGCTGGACGGCCAGCCTTACCTCGTTGTTGGGGTGATTGGGCGGGGCTTTGTGACGGACGCGCCCGTGGATCTGTGGGTTCCTTCTCAATTCGATCCGAATTCGCGGGAGATGGTGGTGACCTTCGAAGCGGCGGCGCGGCTGCGGCCCGGCGTCACGGTTCCGCAGGCCAATGCGCAGCTGCGGCTGGCTGCGGATGAGTTCAGGCGCAACTATGGCAGCCACTCCCTGCCGCCGGGCGGCGGATTCGGAGTTGTCTCGCTCGAAGAATCCATGATCGGCAACACGCGTTTTCCGCTGCTGGTTCTGCTGGGGGCGGTGGGATTTGTGCTGCTGATCGCCTGCGCGAACGTGGCGAATCTGCTGCTTGCCAGAGCTTCGGTGCGCAGACGTGAACTGGCCACGCGCGCCGCGATGGGCGCGGGCCGCGGACAGATCATCCGGCAGCTGCTGACGGAAAGCCTGGTGCTCTCCCTGGCCGGCGGAGTGCTCGGGCTGGTCCTGGGATTTCTGGGCGTGCGTTTGCTGCTGAGCGTGAACCCGGGAAATATTCCGCGCATCAGCGAAACCGGTTCGGGCGTAACGCTGGACCTGAATGTGCTGCTCTTCACTCTTGGGGTTGCGGTTCTCACCGGCATCCTGTTCGGAGTGGCGCCGGCGATTGCCGCGTCGCGGCCCAATCTTGCCGCGACTCTCAATGAAAGCTCCAGCCGCTCGGGGATGAGCTTTCGTCAAAGCAAGGTGCGCTCGCTGCTGGTGGTGAGCGAGATGGCGCTGGCCCTGGTGCTGGTGATCGGGGCGGCTTTGCTGGTGCGCACATTCCTCAATCTGGAAGCGGTCGATCCGGGTTTCAGCACGCACAACGTGCTGACGATGACCATGTCGATCAGCGGGAGCCGCTTTCAGACGACGGCCCCGGTGGCGCAGCTGATTCGCGATGGGCGGGAGCGGCTTTTGGCGGTGCCGGGCGTGCTGGACGCGGGCGCGAGCAATTGTCTGCCGATGGAAGGCGGCTTCGGCATGATGTTCGACATTGTGGGGCGCCCCAAAGGCAATTCGCCCTTCACCGGCGGCGCAGGTTTTTATTCCATTTCTCCGGGCTATTTCTCGAGCTTCGAGATTCCGCTCGAGCGCGGCCGCACCTTCACCGAGCACGATGACGCATCGGCGCCAGGAGTGGTGGTCATCAACCAGGCGATGGCGCGCCAATACTGGCCCAAGGGCGATCCCCTGAACGACCGCATGCAGATTGGCGCGGGCGCGGGGCCGGCTTTCGCCGAGCCTGCGCGGCAGATTGTCGGCATCGTCGGCGATACACGCGACGGAGGCGTGGATGCAGATCCCTTCCCCATGATGTACATTCCTCTCGCCCAGATGCCGGACGGCGAGACCGCGCTCAATTCCCAGGTGGCGCCGCTGTACTGGATCGTTCGCACCCGCGCGAACCCCTACACCGTGCTCGCTCCGGTCGAAACCGCGCTGCGCGAGGCCAGCGGCGGACTGGCGGTGGCTCACATCCGCAGCATGGATGAGGTGGAAGCGCGCAACACGGCACGCCAGCGTTTCAACATGCTGCTGCTTATCATTTTCGGAGCGTCGGGATTATTGATGGCGGCGATTGGCGTTTACGGGGTGATGTCGTATTCGGTGCAGCATCGCACGCAGGAGATGGGGGTTCGCATGGCGCTGGGCGCGCAGGCTTCGAACCTGCGCAACATGGTCATGGGCCAGGGCATGGCGCTGGCTTTGCTGGGCGTGCTGGCGGGCATCGGCGCGGCGTTCTGGCTGACGCGGTTTCTGGCCAGCTTTCTGTACGGGGTCAAGGCCTGGGATCCGCTGGCTTTCGTGCTGACGCCGCTGCTGCTGTGCCTGGTGGCGCTGCTGGCCGTCTGGGTTCCCGCACGGCGTGCGACACGGGTGGATCCGATGACGGCCCTTCGGCTGGAATAGATCCGGGGGGAACGTGGTCTCGGTGCGCCCTGAACCGCTCTTTGGGCCATGCAAGATGCGGCGATTCAGCAGACGCGAACAACCGGGGCGCGTCCTATACTGGCCGACATGCGATTTTCTTCCTGTGTGGGTGCCCTGCTTGTTGCCTCGATTGCGCCGGCGGTTGGGGCGCAGACGATGACGGTCAGTTTCCCGGCTTCGGTGTCGGAGAAGCCGCTGGATGGCCGGGTGCTGTTTCTGCTGTCGAGCGATCCGAGCGCCGAGCCGCGCATGCAGATCGACGACACGCCGCGTTCGCAGATGGTGTTTGGGAAGACGGTGGATGGGCTGAAGCCGGGCGAGACGGTGACGATCGACGAGACGGCGGCGGGGTATCCGGTGCGATCGATCAAAGATGTGCCGCCGGGCGATTACACGGTGCAGGCGGTGCTGAACGTGTACGAGACGTTCCACCGCAGCGATGGGAAGACGATCAAGCTGGCGCCGGATCGGGGCGAGGGGCAGCACTGGAACCTGGCGCCGGGGAATTTGTACAGCACACCGCGCGTGGTGCATGTGGGGCCGGCAGCGCAGGCGATTGCCGTGACGCTGGACAAGGTGATTGGGCCGATTCCGCCGGAGCCGGACACGAAATATGTGCGTCATCTGCGCATCCAGAGCGAGCTGCTGACGAAGTTCTGGGGGCGGCCGATGTTTTTGACGGCCATTGTGCTGGTGCCGGAAGGTTTCGATGAGCATCCCGAGGCGCATTATCCGGAGATGGTTTTCGAGGGGCATTTTCCGGATGGGTTTGACGATTTTCGGACCACGCCGCCGGATCCGAATCTGAAGCCGGATTACTCGGAGCGGTTTCATCTGGCGGGGTATAACCGGATTCAGCAGCAGGAGGCGTACGAGGAATACAAGAAGTGGATCAGCCCGGGATTTCCGCGGGTACTGGTGATCCAGATTCAGCATGCGAACCCGTTCTACGACGATTCATACGCGGTGAACTCTGCGAATGTGGGTCCGTACGGCGACGCGATTGAGACGGAGCTGATGCCGGCGGTGGAGAAGAAGTTTCGCGGCATCGGGCAGGGATGGGCGCGGTTTCTGTACGGAGGGTCGACGGGGGGCTGGGAGTCGCTGGCGGTGCAGATGTTTTATCCGGACCGTTACAACGGGGCGTTTGTGGCGTGCCCCGATCCGGTGGATTTTCACGCGTACATGACGACGGACCTTTACAAGCAGCCGAATATGTTTTATCTGCAGGGCGCGAACAAGCGGGTGGAGCAGCCGGGGATGCGCGACTACCTGGGACACACGCTGATCAGCCTGCGCGACAACGTGGCGTACGAGGCGGCGCTGGGCGATCATGGGCGATCGGGCGAGCAGTTCGACATCTGGCAGGCGGTGTATGGGCCGGTGGGCGCGGATGGCTATCCGCAGCCGATATTCGACAAGGAGACGGGGGCGATCGATCACGCGACGGCGGCGTACTGGCACGAACACTACGATCTGGACGCGATTTTGCAGCGCGACTGGGAGACGCTGGGGCCGAAGCTGCAGGGGAAGCTGCACATCTATGTGGGGTCGGACGACACGTATTTTCTGAACGACGCAGTGTATCTGATGGAGGATTTTCTGAAGACGACGGGGACGCCGGGGCACGGGGTTCCATATGAGGGCGAGGTGAAGTACGGTCCGCGGGCGGAACATTGCTGGAACGGCGATCCGACGCTGCCGAACGCGTATTCGCGGCTGCACTACAACACGATGTACCTGCCGCAGATTATGGAGCGGATTGCGAAGACGGCTCCCGCAGGCGCGGACATGAGCTGGAAGTACTGAGGGCGCCGGCCGGCCACCTGGAACTCGCGCGAAGTATCGGGAGGGTGGTGTGACTCGCGG
>JASHPM010000457.1 GCA_030038115.1 Acidobacteriaceae bacterium
ACTGGCGATTACCAGACACAGGCCACCCTGGATATCTCCGGCTTCAACATCGATCCGCTGCTGCGCACGTTCAGCGTTACGGGCATCCGCGGCAGCTCGTCAATCGCGGGCGCGGTGACGATTTCCGGTCCGCTGCGCAAACCGAAGCAACTGAATGGCGACGTGCGGCTGAGCGAACTCGCGGTCACGCTCGAAGATGTGCCCATCCACAGCGATGGCCCGCTGCACGCCACGCTGCGCGACGGCGTATTCCAGATGGATTCTCTGCGCATTGTCGGAACGGACACCGACCTCACCACCGAGGGATCCATCGGCTTGTTCGGCAACCCGCAACCGATTCACGGGCGGGCCAGCGGATCGGTCAGCATGGCGCTGGCGCAGACGCTGGATACGGACATCATCTCCTCCGGGCATGTCGACTTCAGCGTAACCGCGGAAGGCACTGTGCAGAACCCGGACCTTCGCGGCAACGTTAAGTTCACAAATGTGAACCTTGCCATGGAAGATTACGTGAACGGCCTGAGTCGCATGAACGGGACGCTGATCTTCGATCAGGACCGGCTGGATTTTCAGAATGTCACAGCCTACAGCGGCGGCGGCCTGATTAAAGTCGGCGGGTTCGTCACTTATCACCATGGGCTCTATGGGGACCTGACCGCGGATGCGAAAGACGTGCGTATCCGCTATCCGGAGGGCGTTACGTCAACCGCCAGCGCCTCGATCCGCGTGCAGGGAAACCAGGCCAGCATGCTGGTGAGCGGAAAAGTTACCCTCACTGGCTTTGCCATCAATCCCGACGTCGATTTTGCATCGCTGGCCACCAGCAGCGGGGTGTCGCTGCCGCCCGATCCTAATTCCCCGACGAACAAAGTGCGGCTCGATATTCGCGTCACGTCGGCGCCGTCGCTGAATTTCCAGAATTCCTTCGCGCGCCTGGCCGGCAATGTGGACCTGGCGATTCGCGGAACGCTGGCTCAGCCCACGGTTCTGGGACGCGTGACCATCACCGAGGGTACCGCCACGTTCAACGGCGAGAAGTTCGAGCTGCAGCACGGCGAAATTTACTTCAGCAATCCCGTGCGCATCCAGCCGGTCCTGGACCTGACGGCCACGACCACCGTCGAGAATTACACCATCACGATTGCCCTTTCGGGAGCGACCACGAAGCTGAATCCGACATTCCGCTCCGAGCCTCCGCTATCCGAGCAGGACATCTTCTCGCTGCTGGCCATGGGCCGCACCCAGGAAGAACAGCAGATCTACAGTACGGAGCAGCAGCAGGCCGGAGTGAACTCCACCGCCGACTCGCTGCTGGGCGGCGCGCTCAATGCAACCATCAGCAATCGGATTCAAAAACTTTTCGGCGGCGGGAGCGTACGCATCGATCCCAACTTCGTGAGCGGAGTCGGGAACGCGACGGCACGCATCACCGTGGAGGAGCCGATTTCGAAGAACGCTACCCTAACCTACGCCACCAACGTCAATTCCACAGCCGAGCAGTTGATTCAGGGCGAGTGGCGCGTGACGCCGGACTTCTCCGTGGTCGCGGTGCGCGATGAATCGGGGGTTTTCAGCCTGATCTTCCGGCTGCATCGCCGCTATCACTGAGGCGCTCGCGAATTGCCTGTGCGGCGCCTGCCACCCCCTCAGAGGCCTCCTCGTCGCGATATGCCAAAAGCCGGTTCTTCGGTCGAAATTTTCGGCATGCACACGCATCCAAACAGGCCCTTTGCGTGTCTGAATAGATCGGAAGGCTGCCTCCGAGCCGGGATGATCCCTGGCTGGGTACCTGCAGGAAATTCAAGGAGGCTGCCCCGGAGAAGAACTATGAAGAAAGTAATGATTTTCCTTGTTGCCGCGGCTCTTGCTGTGCCTGCGGTCTTTGCGCAGAACGACTCCGAAACTCAGGCAGCGGTTCAAAAGGCTCTGAGTGCCTCGCGCTTCAAAGGCATTCAGGTATCGGTGCAGGGCGGCGTCGCGACACTTAGCGGAACCGTCGATTTGGTTGCTACCAAAATCAATGCGGATCAGAAGGCGCATCACGCGAAGGGCGTCACCGCTGTTCGCAACGTCATTCAGGTCGCGGGCAGCGAGATCCCCGATTCACAACTGCAACAGAAGCTGCAGAAGGCCATCACCTATGACATGGTGGGTTATGGCACTACGCCGTTCGACGCCATCACCGTTCAGGTGCAGAACGGCGTCGCCACCCTGGGTGGCCACGCCTACGGTCCCGTGGATGCCTCTGATGCCGTAGCGATTGTTGCCAACACCAAAGGCGTAAAGGACGTCTTCGACAACATCCAGGTCGATCCGGTTTCGCCGAATGATGATCGCATTCGCCGGGCAGCGTTTCGGGCGATCTACAGCTATCCGCTGCTCAACCAGTATCTGATCGATCCCGCGAAACCGATTCGTATTCAGGTGGCGAACGGGCACCTGACGCTGTATGGGACGGTCGACACGCAGGCGCAGAAGAACGCGGCCGGCATCCAGGCGAACACAGTCCCAGGCGTCTTCAGCGTGACCAACGATCTGCAGGTTGCGGGCGCGACGCCGGAGAAGCCGACGAAGTAAACCGGACCAGAGGGACAGCCTGGCAACCGGGCGGGCCCCCCGTCAGCCGTTACACTGAAATGGATCTCGTCGCACGACGGGGTCCATTTTCTTTATGCCCTTTTTCCGCAGCATCGGCGTGACGCTGGAGATGATCAAGTGGGAGCATTCCGTGTTTGCGCTTCCTTTTGCGCTGACCGGAGCCATGCTCGCTGCGCATGGATGGCCGGCGGGCACGAAGCTGGCATGGATTGTGGTGTGCATGATCAGCGCACGCTCGGCGGCGATGGCCTTCAATCGCTGGGCCGATGCCGATCTGGACGCGGCGAATCCTCGAACACGGCTGCGGGCGATTCCGGCGGGGCTGCTGACCCGAAGATTCGCCGCCGGGTTCACGATCCTGATGGCGGCGGTTTTCCTGGTGGGGGCGTGGAGGCTGAACCGTCTGACGCTGATTCTGGCGCCGGTAGTACTGGCGGTGTTGTTCCTCTACTCTTACACGAAACGTTTTACGCGGTGGTCGCATCTTTTTCTGGGGCTGGCGCTGGGCATCGCGCCCTCGGGAGCATGGATCGCGATTCGCGGATCGCTCGACCCGCGCATTGTTGTGCTCACGGTTGCGGTGCTGTTCTGGGTCGCCGGTTTCGATGTGCTCTACGCATGCCAGGATGAAGTGCACGACCGGACTTCAGGACTGCTCAGCGTTCCTGCCACGCTGGGGCTTGCACCGGCGTTCTGGATTGCGCGTATCATGCACGTCCTCATGCTGGGTCTGCTTCTCTGGCTGGCCGTGTTGT
>JASHPM010000458.1 GCA_030038115.1 Acidobacteriaceae bacterium
CAGCGTACCGCGGCGGTGACCATATCGATGACGCGCTGCAGCACCTCGTGAAACGGATCGGCCGCCGCCATGCGGCTGCCGATATCGTGCAGCAAATCGATATCGCTGGTCTCTTCGTGCGGGTGCGCTGTTTCGTCCAAGCCTTCTCTCCCTGAAAAGACTGCGGCGCGTCAACGATGTGGTCTTTGGAATTCCGATCACGCTGCCGGAAAACAGACTGACAACTTTATCCTGGCACAAGATGCGGCTCAGCGCTCCGCTTGTTTGCGCGTGGAGGCACAGGGAGGAGGTTGAGTTCATCCCGGAGAATCGAAGAGTGGCTCTGCGTTTTATTTCGGGTGGATTTTCTGCCACAGGCTCGAGACCGGATTGGCCACTGCGGGTTTGGCCGCCGACGGCTTCTGTGCGGGCGTGGGTTTGACCCCGTTCGGCGCCGCAGAGGCGGGCGATCCGCTCGGCTGTCCGGGGGCCGGCTGCGGCTGGCTGGCGCCGGGTTTGGCAGGGCTGGTTGGGGCATCGCCGGGCTTCGCGGTGCTGGTTTTGGCGTCTTTGCCGGGCGCTGCTCCCGGCTTCTCCGCACCGCTTCCGAGCGCAGGAATCTCCATCGGGCTGTTGTTCGCCGGTTTCGCGGCTGCATCGCCGGGTGGCGATGATCCGTTGGGTGGAACCGGCGGCGCATCGGCGGTGAGATACTGCACGATCAGCGAAATTCTGCGATTCGAGGGGTCCAGTGGATTGGAGGGCACGCGCAGCTTCTGGTCCGCGTAGCCGCGCACCTGAGACACCTGATTTTCGCGCAAGCCGGAGTTCTGCATCACGCGCCGGGCCGCGTTGGCGCGATCCGTCGACAGGTCCCAGTTGCCATAACCATCCTTCGACGCGTAGGGCTGCGCATCGGTGTGGCCTTCGATGGAAATGCGATTCGGAATCCCTCCCAGTTGGCCGGCGAGCATCTCCAGCAACTCCTGCCCGTTCTGGTTGAGCCGGGCGCTGCCCGTATCGAAAAAGGTTCCGTCCCTGGTTTCGAGGAGCTCGATGCGCAACCCTTCCGGGGTGATGGTGATCTGAATCTGATTCTGCAGAGCCTTGAGGTCATTCATTTTGTGAATGGCCTCTTCGATCTTCTTCTTCAGATCCGCGATGTTGTTTTGGGTGAGCGCCAGGTTATCGCTCGATCCGGACTGATCGGTTCCGGTCAGCGTGGTTTTGCCGCGCGGATCGTTGAAGTATCCGGCCACCGCCTGGCGGACCTTCTGGCTGGTGTTCATGAGCCAGAGCACGATGAACAGGGACATGAGCGCGGTGACGAAATCGGCGTAGGCGACCTTCCACGCCCCGCCGTGATGGCCGCCGTGGCCTGCTTTCTTCCGGATGACGATGACCGGCTTGCTGGCTGCCATGCTCTCCCTTTATGCCTCCGCGTCTTTTGCGGGCGCGGCGCCGGCATGGTTGCGGCACGCTTCTTCCACTTCCGCGAACGAAGGCCGCACGTGGGCGGGAATGGCTCTGCGTCCGACTTCGATGGCCACCACCGGCGGCTGCCCACGGATATAGGCCAGCATCAGCACACGCAGCATATACAGAAAGGCGTGCTCCTCGACGGCGGCTTTCGCCATGTTCTGGGCCACCGGGCCCACCAGGCCGTAGCACAACAGAATTCCGAGAAACGTTCCCACCAGGGCCGCGGCCACTTTGTGGCCAATTTCTTCCGCCGGTCCGCCGAGGGCGCCCATGGTGATGACCACGCCCAGCACGGCCGCGACAATGCCCAGCCCGGGGAGGGAATCGGCCATGGTCGACAGCGCGTTCACCGGCTCTTCCGTTCCGTGGTGCTGCACGTCCATATCGAGGTCCATCATCTGGTCCATGTCGAAGGCGTCCACGCCGCCGGTGATGACCATGCGCATGGTGTCGCATACAAAATCGCGCACGTGATGGTCATTGATGAACTGCGGATAGGGCTGGAAGATGGGGCTCTCTTCCGGCTTCTCCACGTCGCTTTCGATGGTGAGCATGCCGCCGCGCCGCGCTTTCTGGAGGAGCTCGTACATCATGCGCAGCGTGGAGAGATAGCGGTCCTTGCCGAACTTCGACGAGCCGAAGATGCCCAGCACGCCGCCGGCTATTTTTTTGAGGATGCGCAGCGGATTGGCGACCAGCAGAGTGCCGCCTCCTGCGCCGCCAATGATCAGCAGCTCGGCGGGTTGCATCAGCACCGCCAGATGCCCATGCTCCATCAGATAGCCGGTTGCCACCGCGCCAAAGACCACGAGAATACCGATGATCGCAAACATGCTGTCCGAAGAACCTCCCGCGCGCATCTGCACGCAGCCGTCAGCGCCGCCCGGGGGGCCGAGCTTCTACACACTTCATCGGCTGGATTTCCCCTGGCGACAGCAATGCGGATGGGGGTGGAGCGCTGAGCCGAGAGCAGGTGTGGGTGCAATCAGCGCACGCAGCGCGGTGGGATGAGCCTGGCCTGTCTCAAAACGGACACCAGCTTCCGTTTTCGGACACGGCCATCACCAGCGAAACTTCGATCGGGCCCCAATGCCCTTGATGGAACAACACTTCCCGCTCTCCGTATCTGGACCTGATCGTGCTGGTTTGGCATGGTTCCCTGGCCGTAAATCCCCAGGCGCAAGAGGAGTTGCCCGTGCTGCATGACCTGAAGATCGCCGTTCGTCATCTGTCGAAGTCTCCCGGTTTTTCTCTGACCGCCGTGCTCATGCTGGCGCTGGGCATTGGCGCCACGACGGCTATCTTCTCCATCGTGGAAGGCGTGCTGCTGCGGCCGCTGCCGTTTCCGCATCCGGAGCAGCTCGTCGCCATCTCCGACGCGCTTAAGGGCGCCGACTTCAACGGCAACAACGAAGCCGGCGTAACCGCCACCGACATCGTCAACTACACACGCGACACGCACAGTTTCTCCGCCCTCGGCGGCTACCAGGGGTATGGTCATGAGCTCTCCGGAATCGGCGATCCCGCGCAGATCAACGACACCCGCATGACCCCCGGCGTCTTCGCCGCCCTCGGCGTCCAGCCGCTGCTCGGCCGCGTCTTCACTGGCCAGGAGGACGCGAGCAACGCGCCCGTGGCCGTCCTCAGCTACGCCACCTGGCAGTCCCGCTTCCACGGCGACGCGCAGATCCTCGGCCAGAAAATCCTCCTCGACCGCAAGCCGTACGTCGTCATCGGTGTCATGCCCCGCAGCTTCGAGTTTCCGCTGGTTCCTGGTCACCTCAACCGCAGCGAGCTCTGGATTCCCATGAGCTTCAAGCCGGATGAGCTCTCTGCCCGATCCATGGCCAACTGGAGCTACTCGATCGTGGCCCGCCTTAAGCCCGGTGTTACCGCCGCTCAGGCGCAGCAGGATGCCGAGCGCGTGGCCAAAGCCACCGAAAAAAGCTACCCCGCCTTCATGGCCAGCCTGCACATCGACGCCATGGTGCCCGGCCTGCAGGCCGACACTGTGCAGCAGGCGCGCCCGCTGGTGCGCACGCTCTTCCTCGCCGTCGCCGTCGTGCTGCTGATCGCCTGCGCCAATCTGGCCGGACTTCTGCTGGTCCGCGCCATTCGCCGCCGCCGCGAAATCGCGGTCCGCCTGGCACTGGGATCGAGCGGGGCAACGCTGCTGCGTCAGGCGCTGCTGGAAAGCCTGGTGCTGAGTGTCACGGGCGGTTTGATCGGCCTGGCGCTTGCGGATGGGGCGCTGCACGTGGGGACGAACCTGTTGCCGGAGACCCTCCCCCTGATCTCCAACATCGGGCTCGACTGGACCGTCGTCGCGTTTGCCTTCGCGCTCGCCATCTTTACCGGCATCGTCTGCGGCCTGCTGCCCGCCTTCACCGCCATCCGCACCAGCGTCAACGACACGCTCAAGGAAGGCGGACGCACCGGCACCTCCGGCAGCGGCCACGCGCGCCTGCGTTCGGGCCTCGTGATCGCGGAGATCGCCGTCGCTATCGTCCTCGTCGCCGCTGCAGGCCTGCTGCTG
>JASHPM010000459.1 GCA_030038115.1 Acidobacteriaceae bacterium
TCCAATCGCACGCTTGTGGATTATGCGAGCGGCGTTCTCCACGCCGCGGGCTGGATTACGCGCGAGCTGCCGTATCGCGATGCGGCAGGTGTGGAGAAGGTGAACCTGATCGCGGCTCCGCCGGGGCAGAGCGCAGCAGACCGCGAGGCTGGCCTCGTCTTCATGTGCCACAGCGACACCGTCCCCTATGCGGCGGAGTGGACGGAGGCGCTCGATCCGGTGCTGAAAGACGGTAAACTGCATGGTTGCGGCGCCTGCGACGTGAAGGGATTTCTCGCCTGCCTGCTGACCGCTATTGCCCAAAGCGATTCGAGCAAACTGCCGGACGGACTGCGTCTGGTTCTCACGGCAGACGAAGAGATCGGCTGCGTCGGCGCTTCTCATCTGGTGGCGGACGGCGTACTTCGACCGCGGAGGATGATCATCGGCGAGCCGACGATGCTCCATCCCGCCCGCGCCGGCAAAGGATATTGCCTGGCGGAAGTGACGGTACACGGAAAACAAGCCCACAGCGCGCATCCGCAGCAGGGAATTTCGGCGATTTACCATGCCGCCCGCCTTATTACCGCAATTGAGGAGTTCGCGGCGCATCTTGCCGGGGAGAAGCACAGCTTCTTCGATCCCGATTTCACGACGGTGAACGTCGGCACAATCGAGGGAGGCACAGCCAAAAACATCGTGCCAGGGCTGTGCCGATTTCAGCTGGAGTGGAGACCAATTCCGGGGCAATCGCCGAACGCGGTCTGCGAATCCGTTGAGGGAATCATCGAACGGCTGCATCGATCCGATCCCGCATTTCGCGCCGAGATCAAGCCGCAGCGCCAGCAGGCTGGCTTCGAGACCTCCGCCAACGCCTCACTGGTGCGATCGGTGGAAGCGCTGACCGGCAAGCCGGCGACCTCCATCCCGTTCGGCTCCGAAGCGAGCATCTTCGCGACCATTGCCGAGGAGATCGTTGTCCTTGGACCTGGAGATATGCGGACCGCCCACAGCAGCCGCGAATGCGTTGCCGTTACGGAACTCGAAGAGGCTGTGGATTGCCTCGGCTCGCTGATGAAGATCGGATAGAGCAAGCGCCGGATGCGCCTCAGCGCGGGCGTATGGCGAAGATGCCTCAGTTGTCGCCGCTGATCAGCGGACTCTGGATGGCCCGCACGCGCGGCGCGGCGCTGGACGGGGAGCGCGCCTCAAAGCTGGCGCAATTGCGCCCCGAGTTCTTGGCGACGTAGAGCGCCGTATCGGCGCGGCTGAGGACTTCGCGGATGGACGGGGAATCCGTTTCAGGCCGGAAGGTGGCGACGCCGATGCTGCAGGTAAGGCGGATGCGGTTATCGCCAATCTCAAACGGCCGCGAGCGAATCGCTTCGAGCAGATCGTCGACGCGGCCGGGCGCGATGCGAAGATCCCAGCCGGGAAAGAGAATGAGGAATTCCTCTCCGCCGTAACGGCCCACGATATCGTACCCGCGCATGGTGGCGCGGAAGCGGTCGGCCGAATCGCGAATAACGTCGTCGCCGCAGAGGTGGCCGTAGCTGTCATTCAGGCTCTTGAAATGGTCGAGGTCCGCGATCAGCACGCCCAGCGGAGTCTTGTCGCGGGTGGCGCGCGCGATTTCGCGCTGCAGGTGCTCCAGCATGGCGGCGCGGTTGAAGATCCCGGTCAGAGAATCGTGGGTGGCCTGGATGTGCAACTCGCGGCGCGTCGCCTCGAGCGCTGCCTTCTCCGCCTCCAGCTGCGCGGTGCGCTCGGCCACAGTACGGGTCAGCTCCTGTTGCCGGCGGGTCAGATTGCGGGTGCGCAGGGCGACCACCCCCCAGGCGAGCAGGAGCGCGAGGAATGCATAGCAGGCGTAGGCCCAGGGCGTGCGGCTGAGCGGCGGCCGCAGAGAGAAGCTGAAGGATGCGCCGGTCACGTTCCAGATGCCGTCGTTGTTTTCCGCCTGCACGGTGAAGGTGTAATAGCCCGGCGGCAGGTTGGTGTACCAGGCGCTGCGACGCCCGCCGGAGTAGTTCCAGTCAGGATCGAACCCAACCAGCTTGTAACGGAAGCGTTCCCGCTGCGGCGCCACAAAGCTGGGAGCGCTGAAGGATACCTCCAGATTCCGCGATCCCGGGCCAAGGCGAATGTTGTTCTGGAGAGGGATCGATTCGGAACCAACCTTGACGCGCTCGATCCACACGGGAGGCACGACGGTGTTCATGGGGATGTGGGCAGGATCGATGACCGCGACTCCCTCAATGGTCCCAAACCAGAGCCGTCCGTCGCGGCTCTTCCAGACGCACGGCATGCTGCCGTACAGCGTTTCGCGCGAGCGCAGACCATCGGCGGTGCCATAGAGAACCGGATGCACAGCCGCCGGATGCGATCCTGGGGATTGCCGCAGCTCGGACTTCGCGATGCGGAAAATACCCGTGTCTCCACCGAACCAGAGGTTGCCGTCGTTATCTCCAATAATGGATCCGATGGAGGTGTCGGGCATTTGCTGATCGGGGGTCCAGGTCTCGATGTGGCCGTCGACGATATGGCTGAGGCCGCCGCTCTGCGTGCCCACCCACATGCTGCCGTCGGGATCGGCGTACAGGCTCATCACATGATCGCTGTGCAGGCCTTCGATGGTGGTGAAGTTCGACATCCCGCTCTTGTCCACCCGTTCCACACCGTCACCATCCAGCCCGGCCCACAGCGCGCCGTCAGTGGATTCAGCGAGGGCGGCGACGCGCCCGGTGTCGGTGACGTGCTGAATCGCTCCATGATCGAAGCGCGCGAGCCCCTTGCCCTCGAATCCAATCCACAGGGTGCCGTCACGGTCCTCAAGGAGACCGTTAATGGAAGAATCGCTGGCCAGGGGGTCGTGATAAATCGAAACCTGTCCTCTGTGGATGCGCGCCAGGGTGCCTTGCCGATATCCGACCCAGAGGTCGCCGTCGCGCGTCTGCAGCATGGAATAAACGGCCTGGTTGGGCAGACCGTTGCGCGGACCCCATACCTCAACCCGTCCATCGGGCAGCAGGTGATCGAGGCCCTTGTCGTCGGCCCCGATCCACATCGTGCCATCCTGGGCCTGCAAAACGTTGCCGGTGTAGTTGCCGGAGAGACCTTCCGGAGTGCCGAACACCGAGAACTTGCCGTCGCGCAGCTGCGCCACACCTGCGTCGAGGGAACCCACCCACAGGCTGCCTTCGCGATCTTCGAAGAGAGCATGGGCGCAGCGATCGCTGGGCAGACCGCGAGAGGCGTCATAGAATTCCAGCTTGCCGTGGTACAGGCGGGCGATTCCGTGCCGGTCAAAGGCAATCCAGAGCGCGCCGTTGTGATCGACCACCAGGGCGGTGATTTCGTTCCACGGCAGATGCTGTGGAAACAGAGTGACCCGGCTGTTGCGAATCTGTGCCAGTCCGTGCGACTGCGTCCCGACCCAGATCGAGCCATCCGCGGCCGGCGCGAGGGCGAGAATGGCATCGCCGGGCAGTCCGTCACGCTTCGTCAAAGTCCTGAAGCGGCCATGTTCGAAGCGCGAAAGACCCTTTGCTGTTCCCACCCAGAGCGTCCCGCCGGCGTCGAGAGTCATGGATCGGATGGCGAGATCCGCCAGGCCGTCGCTGGTGGTCCAGTTCTGCACGCGGCCGCCGATGATCCGATTGAGGCCCCTGGCTGTGCCAACCCACAAACCGCCTTCGCGATCCTCGCACAGTGCGGCGATGCTGTTGCCGGAGAGGCCATCCCGGGTTGTGAGGGTGGTGAATGTGCCTTCGGGCCCGGCGGTGGTTGTCCGCTGATAATGACTGAGTCCGCTGTCGGTTCCAATCCACAGACTGCCGTCGCGGCCGGCTGCGAGCGCCTGAATAAAACTCGAAGCGAGACCGTGCGCGGTGTGCCGCGTGTAGGTTGTGAAATGAGCGCCGTCGAAACGGGCGAGGCCTTCCTGGGTTCCAAACCAGAGATAGCCATCCGTTGTTTGCGCCACGGCCTGAACGGAGTTTTGCGGTAGGTTGGATTCGCTCGTCCAGGCGGTTTGCATGTACTGCGTGATCGCCTTGTCCGGATCGAGGGCAAGGGCGGCCTGCGCGGTCAGCAGCATCGCCACCAGAACCAGCGCGGCCGCTGTGCGCGGATGGCCAAGCCCAGGCCGGCGCACGCCCGCCATCAGCCGCTCGCGTACAGCGCTGCGCGATGCGCCGGTGACGCTCCGCGCGCACCGTCCATGCCGGGTTAGAGTGATCAGGCCCATCGTACTCAGGTCCTACGAAATAACCTCCACATCGTTTGCGCGAGTGTCTTTCGCAATATCCGCACCCCAGCTGAGCTGTTCGAGCGGGTTAGGAGAAGGCCGGCCAAGCAGATATCCCTGCGCTTCGTTGGTGCCCAGCGCTCTCATCAGTTCCAGTTGCTCTTTGGTTTCAATTCCCTCGACGATGACCTTCATGTTGAGGTTGTGCGCCATGGACAGAATCGACTGCACAAACGCTCTCGTTTCCGGATGCACGACCAGCTCGTTCACGAAGGAACGATCCAGCTTCAGCGCATCGAAGGCCAGCTTGGGAAGGTAGCTCAGGCAGGAATACCCGGTGCCGAAATCGTCCATGGCCACGCTGATGCCCTTGCTCCTGAGGCGTCGCATCATATCGGCGGCGCGCTCCACACCGGTCAGCGTGGCGGATTCGGTAAGCTCGATCTGCAGAAGGCTCGGTTTCAGTCCGGTGCGCTGCAGAATAGCGTCGATTTCCTCGATGAAAGTATCGCGGGCAAACTGGACGCTGGATACGTTGACGGCAACCTGAATGGGCCGCCTGATTCTTCGTTGCCAGATCACCGCATCGGTGCAGGCCCGCTCCATCACGTGGGCGCCCAGCGGGATAATCAGCCCGCTCTCTTCGGCGATGGGGATGAAGTTCAGAGGCGGGATGGCCCCCAGCCGCGGATGAGTCCACCGCGCCAGAGCCTCAAAACGCACAATCTTATTGGTCGCGAGGTCGAACTCAGGCTGGTAATGCACGGTAATTTCGCCTGCTTCAATGGCGCGGCGAAGCTCGCCCTCCAGCGTCAGACGCTCGCGGGCGGCATTGCCCAGATCGTCGCCAAACAGGACGACGCGGTTCTTGCCGTTCCGCTTGGCCGCGTACAGCGCGCAGTCTGCCTGCTGCAACAGCTGGCCGCCCTCGTTTCCATGGTCGGGAAAGACGCTGATACCGATGCTCGCCGTAATCCGGACCGAGTGGCCTTCGATTTCGAACGGGGTTTTCAGCACCTCGAGCACGCCCTCCGCGGCCTTTTCGGCGTCGTTTCCGGTCTGAACGTGATCGAGGATCAAAGCGAACTCGTCGGCGCCGATGCGGGCCAGCGTGTCCGACTGCCGGAAACGGGTCTTCAGGCGCTGCGCGACCTGGTCCAGAAGTACATCGCCGATGCTGTGGCCGAGGCTGTCATTGACCAGCTTGAAACCGTCCAGATCGATGTAGAGCAGCGCCACGATCCGGTTTTCGCGCCGCGCTTTGGCCAGATTCTGCGACAGGCGATCGCCGAGCAGCCGGCGGTTCGGCAAACCGGTCAGATCGTCAATGAGGGCCATGTGCTGCAGCTGGGACTCGGCATCCCGCTTGGCGCGATCCCGCTGCCGCAGTTCCGACAGCATGGTGTTGAAGCCGACGACCAGCTGAGCGATTTCCTGGCTGCCGCGCACGGAAACCTGCGTATCGAATTGCTGCTGGCTCGAAACCTGCTCCATCGCCGTGGACAGATCTCTGATGGCCTGCGCTGTTTCTCTGGCCTTGTCCAGGGCGGCCGTCTGCGTGCGCACCCGGCGCTGCAGCGCATCCACCCATACCAAAATTGCGAGAATCAGGCAGGAGAAAAGGCCGAGGAGCGCCAGGGTTGCGCGGAGTGTCCAGAATGGCGCGCGCCGCATGACGGTCAGATCCTGGGGTGAGCGCAGCATAATCTGAAAGCTGGCTGGATCCTCTTCCAGAATCCTGTACAGCCGGTCCGGATCCACCTGCGCGGACGAAACGCCGGTCACCCGCAGCACGCTCCCTTCCTGCAGCTGCCACAGATTCGTTCCCATATCGGAGGTATCCAGTTGCGCCGTGAAGGTGCGCACGCCCGACTGCAGGACGAGGTTCCTGCGTGCCGGTCCATCCAGCGCGGCCAGCAGCTTGCCTTCGACGCTGACCAGCATGGAATCTTCCTGGCCCTGAAGGATCGATTCCGCGGTGACGACTTTCGGTACAACGGAGCCTTTCCGGCCGAGCGGGTGGAATACCGCATCGGTCATAACCGGCGAGTACTTGCCCACCAGCGTCGGATAGCCGACGGCATCCACCAGATCGCCAACATTGATGGAGCGCGTATCGCCGCGCACTTCCACCCCGTCGCTCGCATCCTGCAGGTACAGGTAGTCCGGTTCCACCAGCGTGACCGTGCCTTCCACATTCACGCGATGGCCGGACCGCGCGTTGCGCGAATAGCGCATCAGCGATCCGATGGGTGTCGGAGCCATGGCAAAGGGGTCGGCTGCCGCCGGCTCCAGTACTTCGATGTCGGAGCGCTTCTCCACCAGCAGCTGATATCCCACCAGCTGCCGGCGCGAATTGAAAACCGTGCCCAGGACTCCGCGAATACGCACCTTCGCGTCTTCCAGATCCTGCGAGTGGTCGATATCCGGAAGGTCGGGCGAAGTATAGACGTGAACCTGGCCCACCGGCGTCAGCAGCTCGAAGGTCAGCATGGGATGAGCGGATTCCTCTCCCACTTTCATGGGGTGCACGATTCCCTCGATGCTCACGTATTGGGCGTCCAGCGCTCCGGCGGCTGCCTTCTCGATGGTCACCGGAACGGCGGCCGGCAACTGCGAGGCGCCGGCGTCCAGAAACTTCGGCGAAACGATGACCGGCGCGAAGTCGCCGGCATTCGTAATTCCAACCAGCGTCACTCGCGTTCCCGCGGCTAGGCCCGGATGCTGGCCTGAAAACTTCACATAGATTCCGCCACTGCTGTCCTGAAAGAAAAGCTGCTCCCATTGCGGATCGATGTAGGTGATGACGCCTGTGATTCGTACCGGCAGCGCCTGCGCGGCCTGCGCGGCGGAAAGATCGCGGACCGCGCCCACGCTGGTCAGCGGCGCAATGACCGGGCCCGAGTCGTCGCCGCTCGCGATCTGATCGGGCGTTTGCACAGTCGCCCGTGCGTGATAGAGATTGATGCGCAGACCATCGCGGCCGGGAAACCCCTCCACTTCGACCGGCGATCCGGGTTTCAGCGGATTATGTACGGACAGGTTGCATCCGATCGCGCCCCAGCGATCCTCCAGCAGGATGGAATCCGGAGAGGCCACAGCCACTCGGCCGCGAATCCGAACCCGATGGCCCTTGCCGGCTTGGCTCTCGACGTAAAGAGTCCGAATCGAATACAGCGGAGGTTGCGGCGGCGCCGGTTCCTCGACCTGCAGGCTCAGCCCGGACGGCGCCCACATCCGGTTGCGAGCAACCGCTCCCTGCGGCGTGCGCAGCTGTTCCGGAAGACCCACAATCCGAACCCTGCTGTCGATCAACATCGAATAGTCGCTATTCGGCTTTGCAACGATGAGCTCGACCTCGGGCCCGCCATCGGCGATCGCCAGGTGAGCACGCCCGTCCTGGTCCAGGGACGCGTCCCGCACCACGGCTGAGGTCTGCACGCGAATCCCGTTTTTCTCGGGTCCGGGAAAATTCGCCAGCGTTACCGGGGCCGGCTGGGCCAGCTTCACCCGCACCGCTGTGGAACGAACCCTGATTCGCTCCAGGCCGACGCTGACCGGGCCCTGCAGACGGTTGTAGCGTTTTGTTTTTGTGGCGTCGACGGAGACGTTCTCGCCGACGTGAACTCGCGCCTGGGCCAGGTTCATTGAGATCGGTATCGCACCGGTCTCGTCCTGAATCCAGAACCGGCCGCCCGGCCCATCCACGTAGGTGACTTCGCCGATAAGGTGTACCGAGGAGTTAACTGGCAGATCCTGCAATCCCTGGATCGTGTCGTGGCGCGACAAGAGGGACCACCCCCACAGTGCGGCGCAGACCATTCCTGCGCCCAGCACCGGTCCCAGGATCGCGGCGATCCTGATCCCCGTCGCGCCTTTTCGGCTCATGCGAAAATGATGGTCGGTCCTCCATCACATGGGCCATACCACTTTGGCTCTGAGCCGTACCCTAATGGAATTAGGCGACTTAGAGAGCACCTGAGCGGCGCGGAACAGGGTCACCGGGGGTGCCACAGCGGGCGGCCAGCAAGAGCTCTGGCTGGGTCAATCACGGACCTGCCATGAGCGCGTTTCTTATTGATTCCCCTGGATTTATTGCGCGATTCGGGCTGTGCCGCCACGGCATTCGCGCAAGCCGAGACCCAAAGGCGTGGTGTGGTAGGAGAGAGATATTACCGGAATGGTCAATTTGCGAGCGCTCTGAGGTAGTCACACGCAGGCAGCATCGGTAACTTGAGCGGCCTGGCGGGCGTCTGAGTCCGCCCGCGAAATCCTGAGCGCAGCGAAGGACCTCATCGTCTGAATTCTCTGCAGGAACCTATGGAGCACCGGGCCGGAATTGAACCGGCGAATACTGGTTTTGCAGACCAGCGCGTTAGCCCCTTCGCCACCGGTGCTCTCGTCCGCCGCGCTCGCATAACGCGGCGGAAACGTAACAATTCTGCCGGCCCATTTACTGCGGCTGCGCGGTCGTGCGCAGGTACGGCTTCACCGTCTTATAACCCGGAAAAACCCTGTCCGCCTCCTCGTTCGAAACAGCGCCGCTGATGATCACGTCCTCCCCCTGCTTCCAGTTTGCCGGCGTCGATACCTTGTGCCTGGCCGTCAGCTGGATCGAGTCGAGGACGCGCAGAATCTCATCAAAATTGCGCCCCGTCGACATGGGATACGCCAGCGTCAGCTTGATCCGCTTATCCGGTCCGATCACGAAAACCGTGCGCACCGGAGCGTTCTGCGCCGGGGTGCGCCCATCCGACGTTTCGCCGGCATCGCCCGGCAGCATGTCATACAGTTTGGCGATCTTCAGCTCCGGGTCGCCGATCAGCGGATAGTTCACGTCGTATCCGCCCACTTCCTTAATATCGGAAGCCCACTTGCCGTGGCTGGAAACGGGATCGACGCTCAGGCCGATCACCTTCGCGCCACGCCGTGCAAACTGGCTTTCCAGTTCCGCCACGGCGCCCAGCTCCGTCGTGCACACGGGCGTGAAGTCCTTGGGATGCGAGAAGAGCACAGCCCAGTTATCGCCGATCCACTCATGGAAGTGGATCACTCCTTGGGTGGTTTCAGCGGTGAAATCGGGGGCAACGTCGTTGATGCGCAGCGTCATGAGAACCTTCCTTCCGGGGATTTCCCGTTTTCCTGTGTGTGAAGCGCAAATGAAAACCCACCCTGCCATCTGGCAGCGGGTGGGTTCTGAGGTACTCCTGAACTTATTGGCTCTCTCAGACACACACCCGCAGGGTGCGGCAGCAACAGCAGCAGCACATACACATGCGGGTTGTCGAGAAAGCGCTCATTCCTGATTACAGCCTAGGGCCTGGCGCGGACCGCTGTCAACCGCCGCTCCGCGTCGCTCAGGCCCGTCCCCACCACTGCGCAACCTCAGTTCGCCGGAGCATTCCCCAGCAACTGATAGTTGTGCGAAACCTGGAACGTCATCACGCCCACATACACGTACTGCGACGCCCGCGCCAGCGACCGTTTGTTGTGGTGCACCAGAAAACGGTAGGCCGCGTAATTCAATCCAACCGTGCCCGCTTCAAACGCAGCGAAGGCCGGCTTGTTCTCCACCAGAGCCTGGGGCAGCATGGCCTCGTGGAACGACTGCGGCTCCGCCAACGCCTTTTCCGTGGACGTGTAGTCCAGAACGCGCAGCGCCGCCGCCGCGCCGATCATGCTCCAGTCCAGAAAACCCATCCCTGGGGTCTTCTCCTGGAACTGAGGACGCGCAACCGGATACACCCCGAGCGCTGAGCTGCTGCTGCCGGCTTCTCCGGGGTGAGCGGATGCCACCGCCTCGGAAGGCGTGGGTGCGTTAACCAGCATTGCGGTTTGGGCGGTTTGTGCCGGGGATTTCACGGCCAGCGTCACAGCAAGAACCGGCAGAAGCAGTGCAGCCAAAGAGGGGAATTTCATTGTTATCCCTAATCGACTGGGCGGCCGCGGCGTTCATATAGTGTTCGAAAGAGAGAGGCAGAAACGCGCAGCAAGCCGTGCAATCGGAGTTAATGACTCGTGGTGTGCGGTACCCCCGTGATGCCGAGCCTGTGCATCACGACCGCCTCATAATTGAGATGGTGTAGTGTGGCACGGAAACGCTTCACATGGGTACTTATCTTGCGTCACTACAATAAGTTACGGGAGGGGGAGGGAATCCATGGCTCTTCGGTCAGCGCGCGTGGTGACTGCCCTGCGAGGTTTCGATTACCGTCGCGCCGTCAAGAATGGAACTCGTGGTTACCGGAGGGTGTAACCACTGAACTGATGTTCTTGCGATTGAAGGGTTTACCGAATCGACACTAGCTGGCCGGCCAGGAACCAGCTCACCCGATACGCTGCCCGCGTCCGAACTCGCTGCGGTGACGGCTGTACGTGAAGTAGATTACCAGGCCGATCGCCAGCCAGACAAAGAAGCGGATCCACGTCATCACTTCGAGCCCCATCATCAGCACCACGCAAAAAATAATGCTGAGCACCGGAAACACCGGACCCAGCGGTGCGCGGAATCCGCGACGCCGATTCGGCTCGCGATAGCGCAGGATCAGCACGCCCGCCGACACCAGCACAAACGCAAACAGGGTTCCGATATTCGACAGATTCGAAACTGTGCCGATGTCCAGCAGCCCCGACGGAATCCCCACCACAAATCCCGCCACCCATGTGGCGACCGCCGGCGTCCGATACTTCGGATGCACATGCGAGAAAATCGCCGGCAACAGCCGGTCCCGCGACATCGAGAACCACACGCGCGCCTGCCCCAGCTGAAAGACCAGGATCGACGAGGTCATTCCCGTCAGCGCGCCCAGCACTACAAACAGCCGGACCCAGTGCAGCCGATGCCCGCCGGGCAGCACGGACAGCTTCTTCAGCGCATTGACCACCGGGGCCGCGTCGCCCATCATCGACTTCCACGGCACCATGCCCGTCAGCACCACGGCGACGCCGATGTACAACACTGTGCAGATGGCTAGCGTCGCCAGAATCCCGATCGGCACAGTCCGCTGCGCATCCTTGCACTCTTCCGCCGCCGTCGAGACGGAATCGAACCCGATGTAGGTGAAGAAAATGATCGACCCGCCCGTTAGTACACCGGACCAGCCGTTGGGCGAGAAGGGATGATAGTAGCGGGGCTGAATAAAGCTGGCTCCGGCGAAGACAAACACCAAAATGGCCGCAATCTTGATCAGCACCATGATGTTGTTCGTCTCCACCGACTCGCGTATCCCACGCACCAGGATCACAGTCAGCACCATCACGATCAGAAACGCCGGTATGTTGAACCCGAAATGCCATCCCGGCGGGTACAAATCATGCCCCGCCAGATCCTGCAAACCCTCCGGCAAATACGCCGGGGAAATCCATTTGAGCCCGGGATGGATTCCGAACCAGTCCAGCAAATCCACCACATGCGCGGCAAAACCGACACTCACTGACATGTTCGAGAATGCATACTCAAGGATCAGGTCCCATCCGATGATCCACGCGATCAGCTCGCCCATGGTCGCGTAGGTGTAGGTGTACGCCGATCCCGCAATCGGGATCATCGACGCCAGCTCCGCGTAGCAGAGTCCGGTGAACGCGCAGACAATCGC
>JASHPM010000060.1 GCA_030038115.1 Acidobacteriaceae bacterium
AGGCGAATCCTGCATCGGCTTGCGCCGCGCAGCCAGCGCGCCCATCTTGTCGCCGGCATTTTTCTCCGTGTCGTAAAACCCGCCGTTTTCAGAATCGTGAAAGCGCTCCACCATGGCCTCGGCCAGCTGCATCGCCGCTTCGTAATAGCGCAGCTCCCCCGTCGCCTCCCACGCATCCGCGCACGCATGCGCCAGCAGCGCGTAGTCATCCAGCACACCCGGGATTCGCCGCGCGGCGGCATCGGCATCGGGATACGCAATCACGTGCATCATGCCGGTGCGCGTGTCCCACCCCTCGCGCAGAATGCGATCGAGCGTAAGCAGCGCAAAATTCCGAGGCGCCTCCATATCCAGCACCCGCGCCGCGTCGAGATAGGCCGAGATCGCCAGCGCATTCCATCCTGTGTACACCGTCTTGTCGATAAACGGCGTCGGCCGCTTAAGCCGCGCAGCGTACAGCTTCTCTTTCGCAGCGGCCAGATCGCGTTCCACGCCGGACGGATCGTGCTGCAGGCGTACGGCGGCTTCCTCCAGAGAGAAATTCCGATGCAGCACGTTTTTCTTCGGGTTGTGGTGCATGTCACCCAGCTCGCCGATGTTGTAATACAGTTCGGCGACCGCCATCTCCTCCGGTGTCAGCACCGCCGCGGCTTCCTCGCGCGTCCAGGTGAAGTAGTCGCCGTCGTCCTCGAGCGAAATGTCGGCGTCCTGCGAGGCATAGAAGCCGCCGCGTTCCCGGTCGCTGAGCCATTCGTCCATCCAGCGCATCACATCCTGCGCGACAGCCGCGAACTCCGGCTCGACGAAGGTCTGGAATGCGTGGACGTAGTTGGCGAGCAGGCCCGCGTTGTCGTAAAGCATCTTCTCAAAATGCGGAACCACCCACCGTTCGTCGACTGAGTAGCGATGGAAGCCGCCGGCGAGCTGATCGTAGACGCCGCCGCGCGCCATTTTTCGCAGCGTGCCGGTGGCTGCTTCCTTCGCCGCTTCATTGCCCGTGCGCGCCGCCACATCGATCAGCAGATCGAGCACCGCCGGATGCGGGAATTTCGGCTGCGAGCCAAACCCGCCATTGCGCGGATCGAACTGCGCCACCGCGCTCTCCACCAGCTTGTCAACAATGGCCAGCGACAGCGCATCCCCCCGCGCCGAAAACGTTTCGCCGTGCTCGATGGCCGCGATCACGCTCTGCGCCGACTCCAGCACCTCGTTGCGCCGCGTCTCCCACGCATTCGCCAGCGTCAGCAGCACGCGCTCAAAGCCGGGCCGGCCGTAGCGATCCTCGCGCGGGAAATAGGTGCCCGCAAAGAACGGCTTCCCATCCGGCGTCAGAATCGCGGTCAGCGGCCACCCGCCCTGCCCGCTGATGGCCTGCACCGCTGCCTGGTAGCGTGCGTCCACGTCAGGCCGCTCATCGCGATCCACCTTGATCGCCACAAAATGCTCGTTGATCGTCGCGGCCAGGCTCGGGTCCTCGTAGGATTCGCGGTCCATCACGTGGCACCAGTGGCACCACACCGAGCCCACGTCGAGCAGAATCGGCTTGTCTGCCTGCGCCGCCAGCGAAAACGCGGCCTCGCCCCACTCCTGCCAATACACCGGCTGATGCATCGCCGAGCGCAGGTAAGAAGAAGCAGCTTTGTCGAGGGTGTTGCGCGGTGCCTGAGTGGTTGGATCGGAGGCGCGCGATGCGAGGGAGGCGCTGGTGTGAAGCTCGGCCATGCCTTCAGCGTACGCGTTTCAGCCCGACGAGGTCACCAGCTGGCGGGCGACGGCCACATACAGATCGATCGCCGCAAACAATTCCCGCTTCGCCAGCTTCTCCTGCGGCGTATGCGCCACGTGGATCGACCCCGGGCCCAGCAGCACCGGCTCGCCCCAGTTTGCGAGCCACGGAATATCCGTGGTGAAAGCCGCCACCATCGTCGGCAGGCCTTCAATCGCGCGCAGACGCCGAAACGGAATCTCCAGCGTGAAATCGACCGTTGCCAGGCCTTCCACCGCCTGCTCGATCGCGCGCCGTGTCTCCGCGGAATCGCCCACCAGGCGGACCATCACCTGGGCCTCGGCATGATCCGCAATCACATTGGGAGCGTGGCCGCCGCCGATGGTCCCGATGTTCAGCGTGCTCGGGCCCACGTCGTCGAGCACCGGCAGTTGAATGGCGAGGATGCGATGCAGCGCCTCGACCAGCTTGTGCGTCGCGCTCTCGCCCAGTTCGGGATACGCCGAGTGCGCCATCTTTCCGGTGGCGCGGATCGCTGCCCGCAGTGTGCCCTTGGATGCCAGGGCGATGCGATTATCCGTGGGCTCGCCATCGATCAGGAACCGGCTGCCGCGCGGATGTTCGTTCGCTGTCTTCGCTCCCGCCGAATCGCGTTCCTCGCCCACCACAAACAGCAACCCGGCGCGAATTCCCCGCTCGTGCAGTTTCTCCACGGCGGCAATCTGTGCCGCAATGATGCCCTTCGCATCGCACGAGCCGCGTCCATAGATGAATTGTTCGTCCTCGCTGGACGGGACGAACGGCGGAACCGTGTCCATGTGGGTCGAGAGCACCACGTCGGGGGTCTGCCCCGGAACGCAGGCATACACATTGAAGCGCTCGCTCGTCGCGCGGCTCTCCTTGTGTTGCTCTACCCGCATCTTCTCCACCGCAAGTCCGCGTTCGGCCAGAAACCCCGCCAGAAAAGCGCCCACCGCGCCCTCGTTGTACGTGATGGACTCGATGTCCACGAGTCGCCGCGTCAGCTGAATGGGGTCGAGGATCATGCGAAGCACCAGAATACGCGAGCCGCGCTCCGTACAATGAAGACTGATGACGCAGTCTCACGTTGGCTCCGCCATTCTGCGCACCGTCGACGATCTTCACGGACCAGCGGGGCGTCTCGAAGCGCTGCTGAACGCCGGCACACCGAACCCGCCTTACGCCGCGCTGGTTTGCCATCCGCATCCGCTGGGCGGTGGCACCCTGCACAATAAGGTTGTCTACCACGCGATGAAGGCTTTCCAGAGCTTTGGCCTTCCTGTGCTGCGCTTTAACTTTCGCGGAACCGAGCTGAGCGAAGGCGAACACGACTACGGCGAGGGCGAGCAGGACGACGTTCGCGCAGCCCTCGACTGGCTGGATCGGGAATTCGGCCGCCCCATCCTGTTCGCCGGCTTTTCTTTCGGAGCGTACGTCGGGCTCCGCGCCTGTTGCGGCCATCCGCTCGTCGCCGGACTGGCTGCGCTGGGAATTCCCGCGCACGCCGGGGGCCGCGACTACGACTACAGCTTCCTGCGCAATTGCGTGCAGCCCAAGCTGTTCGTCAGCGGCGACCGCGATCGGTTCGGTCCCCTTGCCGCGGTGGAAGCTGTGGTCGCGCTCGCGCGCGAGCCGAAGGAACTGGTCTGGACTCCCGCAGCCGATCACTTCTTTGCGGCCATGCCCCCTGAAGAAACCACTGCGATCCCTGTGAAACCCGCCGGGAGTAAGCTGGAGGATGTGAGGCAAGCCATCCGCGCATGGGCGTTGCGTTATTTTCCGCTCCTCGCCAGACAATGACCCCGCTCGAAGAACTCCACGGTGTTTCCAGAGAAATATTCGATCGGGCGTTGCAGGCCTGTGACATTCCCCTGGCATTCGATCGCCATTTGCGTTTCGAGGGTAAGACCCTGGTGCGCCATTCTTCGCCGCGGTTGCCGTCGATCTCGCAATCGCTGGAGGCTTACAAAGACATCTTCGTGATCGCCTTTGGCAAGGCTGCTCTCAGCATGCTGAACGCCCTGCTCGAGCGCCTGCCGGAGAAGATCCATCTGCACGGCATCTGCTCCGCTCTGGAAATGCCCAAAAAGCGCAACCGGCATATCCGCTACTTCGCCGGCGGACATCCTCTGCCCAATGAGGGATCTCTCGCCGCGGCGCGCGCCACTCTCGCGCTTCTGAAAAGCGCGAAGGAGACTACCTTCATCTTCTTCCTGATCAGCGGAGGGGGATCGGCCATGCTGGAGCTGCCCCTCGACAGAAAGATCACGCTGGACGACACGATTGCCTTCCATGAGACGCTGGTTTCCAGCGGCGCTACCATTACCGAAATCAACACCGTGCGCAAGTACTTCTCCGCTGTCAAAGGCGGACGCCTCGCGCTGGCCGCGCCTGCGGCGGAAAAACTTTCTCTGCTGCTGGCGGACGTGCCGCTCAGGGATCTCGCAGCGGTTGCCTCCTCGCCCACACTGCCCGACTACTCCACGCTGGCCGAATGCGCGGAGATTCTGGAACGCTTTCATTTACTGGAGAAGTTTCCGCCGGCGGTGCGGGAGTATTTCGAGAGGCTGCAGCGAAACGAGTCGCAGGCCGCGCGGTCCCGGAACGAGCACCAGGATGCCGTCGCCGCATTCCAGCACGCTCAGTTCGACACCCTGCTCTCGAACCACGATTTCGTCAACGCGGCCCGCGATCACGCGCAATCCCTGGGGTACAAAGTCGTCATCGACAACACCTGCGACGACTGGGATTATGTCGACGCGGCGAAATACCTGCTCGCACGCTTCCATGAGCTGCGCAGTCAGTACTTGCGCGTGTGTCTGCTCTCCAGCGGAGAGGTCACCGTGAACCTGAGCAGGAACCCTGGATGCGGCGGACGCAACCAGCAGTTTGCCCTGCAGGCCGCGCTGGACCTCGCGCGCTGCGAGAATGAACCACTGGTTGTACTAAGCGCCGCGTCGGACGGCATCGACGGCAATAGTCCGGCGGCCGGCGCCATCGCGGACACCACGACCATCGCTCGCGCGCGCAGCTACAACTTCGATCCCGAGGCCACGCTGGCCCGTTTCGACGCGTGCACCCTGTTTACCGCGCTCGGCGACACCATCGTCACCGGTCCCACCGGCAATAATCTGCGCGACCTGCGAATTCTGATCGCGGGCTGATTCCCGGTTGAGGATCAACTGTTCTAGAAATGCACCTGGGGCGCCGCCTGCGACGAAGGCGTCGCTTCGAAGTATGCGTTGTTGGGCTGGAATCCGGCCAAATGCGCCCAGATATTGTTGGGGATTTGTCCAATGAAAGTGTTGTAGTCGCGCAGCGTCTCGTTGTACCGGCGGCGCTCCACCGCGATGCGATTCTCCGTGCCCTCCAGCTGATCCTGGAGCTCCAGGAAATTCTCATTCGCCTTCAGGTTTGGATAGTTCTCCGCGATCGCCAGCAGGTGGCCCAGCGCTCCATCCAGCTGTCCGTTGGCTGCAATCTGGCTCTTCGGATCGTGCGCCGCCAGCAACGCCTCGCGCGCCTTGTCCACATCGTCGAAAACCGTCTCCTCGTGAGTTGCGTAGCCCTTCACCGTCGCGACGAGATTCGGAATCAGATCGGCGCGGCGCTG
>JASHPM010000460.1 GCA_030038115.1 Acidobacteriaceae bacterium
AAGTCGCGCAGCCGGCGTTGCTGATCCGGGGATAACTCGTCGATGCGGGAGAGATAGACGAGGCCGGCGCGCGCATCTTTCCAGAGGACCTCGGGATCGTCGAGGAATGCGGAGGCTACGGAAGGAATGAAGGGGCCGGCGGCGGAAGGACCGAGGCGATGGAGGGTTTGGGCGGCAAGCATTTTGCCGGAGCCCGGTTCGCCTTCGACATTGACGAGACGAAAATGGGGGGCGGTGCAACGCATGCGGACAAAGAGCTGCTGCATGACGAGACTGCGGCCGGCCATGAGGCCCAGCATCCAGCGCTCCGGCTGGAGGGTAAGGGGCTGAAGAGCCTCGGGATCGAAGCCGTCCGGGGCCTGGGGCGGCTGCTGGTTCTGGTCGTCAGTGTCGATCTGCGCGGGATACACGGTACTTTTCCGTCCTGCTGAAGGGGATATCGGCAGAAGCGGAGAGGAGATGAGAAAAACAGGGAGCGGGAAGCAGGAAGCGGGAAGCTGGGAGCTGGGAGCTGGGAGCGGGAAGCAGGAAGCTGGGAGCGGGAAGCAGGAGGCTGGGAGCGTCTAGCTGGCGCCGTTGGAGCGGGGGGAGGGCTCGTCGGAAAAGATTTTGCCATCGCGGATGTGCACGACGCGATGCGCATATTCGGCGATGTCGGGCTCGTGGGTGACGAGGACGATGGTGTTGCCTTTTTTGTGGAGATCGTCGAAGAGGGCCATGATCTCCTCGCCGGTTTTGGAATCGAGGTTGCCGGTGGGCTCGTCGGCAAGGATGATGGAGGGATTGTTGACGAGGGCGCGGGCGACGGCGACACGCTGGCGCTGCCCGCCGGAGAGCTCGTTGGGTTTGTGCTGCATGCGGCTCTCGAGGCCGACGGCGGCAAGAGCGGCTTTGGCGCGCTGGTCGCGCTCATCGGAGGGCGTTCCGTTGTAGATAAGAGGCAGCTCGACATTGTGCAGGGCGGTGGCGCGGGCGAGCAGGTTGAAGGTCTGAAAGACGAAGCCGATTTCCTTATTGCGGATGCGGGCCAGCTCGTCGTCGTTGAGTTCGCTGACGAGGTGGCCATTGAGCCAGTATTTTCCGCTGGAGGGCGTGTCGAGGCAGCCGATGAGGTTCATCAGCGTGGATTTGCCGGAGCCGGAGGGGCCCATGATGGCGACGTACTCGTTACGGCGCATGCGCAGGGAGATGCCCTGGAGAGCCTGGACCTGCTGTTCGGACCCCATGTCATAGGTTTTCCAGAGGTCTTCGACGACGATCATGTCGCCCTGGAAGGCGCCGGAGGAGGGCCGGAGTTCCGCTTCGGTTGATATTTCTGCCGCCATTAGGACTCCTGTTGCCATGCTGAGGTTGTACGCGCCGGGGAGGACCCTGGTTCCAGCATCCTTAGGACGAGGAGGATGAGGAGGTGGTGAGCGGAGCAGCGAGCGTGGTGTCCTGTTTGACCAGCGCTCCCTGTTTCAGGTCACGCAGCACGTGATAGGTGCCGGTGACGATGCGGTCGCCGGGTTTGATGCCGCTGACGACTTCGATATCGGTAGCGCCGGTGATGCCGGTGGTGACAGGCACGAAGTGCACGCGATCTTTGCCCTTGTCTTTGCTGACGACGAAGACACCCTGCACCTGCTGCGAGGGCTGCTGGGAGCTGCTGGTGGCGGCAGAGACGGTCTGGGTCCGGGGCTTGTCGCCGGCGTTGAGCTGCCTGGGGTCACGCATGGTAAGCGCCTGGATGGGGATGGCGACGATATCGTTCTTGCTGGCGGTGGTGATCTTCGCCGTGCAGGAAAGGCCGGGGCGCAGCTCATCGGAAGGAGTATCGAGAGTGACGACGACTTTGAAGTCCTTGGCTTCCTCCACGCCGCTGGTGGACTGGCTGGTGGCGACGCCGGTGGAGCGGAGGAGGGCCTGGTCGCCGACTTCGGTGACGTGGCCTTTGAAGGTTTTGCCGGGGAGGGCGTCGACGGTGACGTCGGCTTCCTGGCCATTTTTGACATTGACGATGTCGGTTTCGTCGACCTTGACCTCGGCGGTAATGACGGACATGTCGGCGAGGGTCATGAGGGTGGAGCCCTCGGTGTTCTGGATACCCTGGACGACCATTTCACCCTGGCGGACGGGCTCGTTGGTCACGATGCCGTCGAAGGGGGCAATGGCGATGGTGCGGTTGAGGAGATCCTCATTGACCTTGAGGTCGGCTACCTGAGTCTGGAGGTGACCGCGGGCTGAGGCGGTCTGTGCCCGGGCCTGGGCGAGACCGGCGACGGCCTGCGCGAGCGAGGCCACATCGAGATCGTAGGCGGCCTTTTTGGCGTCGAAGTCCTGCTTCGACATGACCTGAGCCTGGAACAGGGCCTGGGCACGGTCGTAGTCGAGCTTTTTTTGCTCCAGATCGGCCCGGGCGTGATCGACGTTGGCCTGGGCGGTCTTCTCGGCAGCGACGTAGGAATTGATATCGGTGCGAGCCGCGGCGATGGTGGCCTGCTGCGCGGTGACATTGGCTTCCTGCTGGACGTTCTCGATAGTGGCGACGATTTCACCTTTTTTGACGTGGTCGCCTTCATTGACGAAGAAGTGGGTGACGCGGCCCATGGCATTGGCGCCTACGTTGACGTAGGTCCTGGGCTTGATCTGGCCGGTAGCGCTGACTGTGGACACGAGGTTCTCGCGGGAGACGGTACCGATGAGGACCTTGGTGTACCCAGACTGGGCCCGAACGATGGTGAGCCCCACAACCGCGGCAAGAATGACGACAACACCGACAATAATCAGGATCTTTTTCAAAGCAGTGGTTCCTTCGCGAATGGTTACGCAGTTCCGATGGCGGCGGTTCCCCTCCGGGACCCCAGCAAACGCGGTCCAGCGATCTCGCGGGCAACTCCCGTGGGCCGGAACATTTCGCGATAGTTCCAGGGATTCGTCGCCCGGAAAGGCGCCCGAGGAGTTACCGGAGAAGATTTCCCCGTCATGATAACAGGTTGGAGGCCGGATTCGTCTGTGTTAATAAGGCCGCGCAGGGCCGCGAATGGCAAAGGAATAGCTTGAAAGGCCTGACGCAGGCTCGTAGAATTAAAAACGCCTTAAAGGAGTGCCAACGGCGTATGTCCAGGAATCGATTCTCCCTGTGTCCCGCGATTCTGATTGCTATGCTGGCTGGCACCGGAGGTGTGGCCGTCCATGCTCAGGATCAGGCCCAGAGTCCAGTTCAGGATTCGGCCCAGAGCGCTCCGGATAATTCAACGCAAAGCTCTCAGGATAATCAGGATCCGCTGAAGAGGAAGCTGTCGGACAAGGAGCGGTTCAAGCAGCAGAAAGAGCTGAAACAGGAGTTGGGGACCGCTTACCGGAAGTGGCTGGATGAGGATGTCCGCTGGATTATTACAGATCAGGAAAAGAAGGCATTCCTGAGCCTGAGCAACGATGAGGAGCGGGACGCGTTCATCGAGCAGTTCTGGCGGCGGCGGAATCCGAACCCGGATTCGCCGGAAAATGAGTTCCGCGAGGAGCACTACCGGCGGATTGCGTATGCCAACGAGCACTTCGCGGCGGGCAAGCCAGGGTGGATGACGGATCGGGGACACATCTACATCGCGTTCGGCCCCCCGGACAGCACGGATTCGCACCCCAGCGGCGGCAACTATGAGCGGCCGATCGAGGAAGGCGGCGGAGAGACGTCGACGTTCCCGTTCGAGACATGGCACTACCGGTATCTAGAGGGAATCGGAGAAAACATCGATATCGAGTTTGTCGATTCGTGCATGTGCGGCGATTACCACATGACGATCGACCGGTCAGAGAAGGACGCTCTGCTGCACGTGCCCAATGCCGGCGAGACGCTCTACGAGCAGATGGGGATGGCGAAGAAGGCGGACCGCTTCAAGGGCGGACTGGAAGACCTGGGGCCGGGGCCGGACAGCTCGACGAACCAAAGCAAAGAATTCGATCGCATGGAACTGTTCGCCAAGCTGGAAGCGCCGCCGGAGATCAAGTTCAAGGACATGGATCTGGCGGAATTCCTGTCGAGCCACAAGGTGCTGAACGGGCCGTTCTTCCCGTTCGAGGTGCGCACCGATTTCGTGAAAGTGACCGACGATACGGTGCTGGTGCCGATCACGCTGCAGATCAAGAACCGCGACATCACCTTCAACACCAAGGATGGAGTGGCGAAGGGCGATGTGAGCATCGTCGGCCGGATTTCAACGATTACGGACCGGGTGGTGCAGAGCTTTGAGGATCCGGTTGAAGTGGAGGAGCCGGCGGAGCTGCTGCCGCGGACGCTGAACAATGCGTCGCTGTACTGGAAGGCTTTCCCGCTGAGGCCGGGGCGGTATCGCATCGATATTGCGATCAAGGACGTGAACAATCCGGACCATGTGGGCGTGTGGGCGCAGGCGATTACGGTGCCGCGCTACGATGAAGACCATCTGGCGGCGTCATCGCTGATTCTGGCGGACAAGATGGAGCGGGTGCCGTCGAAGGAGATTGGAGCGGGGAACTTCATCATTGGAAACACGTATGTGCGGCCGCGGGTAACGACCAATCCGGCGGCGCCGGCGGTGTTTCACCAGAATCAGAATCTGAATTTCTGGATGCAGGTTTATAATCTCGGTCTGGACGAGAAGAGCAAGGAAAACAACGCCAGGATCACGTATGAGATTCTGAACGCCGATACGAACAAGATGATTCTGGATGCACAGGAAGATTCGAAGAAGTTGAGCGCCAGTTCGGACCAGCTGACGCTGGAAAAAACCCTCCCCCTTGCAAGTCTGGTGCCTGGGAAGTACATCGTGAAGATCAGCGTGAACGACGACGTGACACGACAGCAGATTGCGGAGTCGGCGCCCTTTACGATTGAATAGGCACGAAGAACGGAAATCCGGGCGCCCACGTCCGGAACGGGATCGGCCTCAGTGGTCGCAAGAGCCACGAGGCCAGGGCAACTCTTAGGGAGCAGCGCCAGGGAGCAAAGATCGCTTACTGAGTGAGCAGACGTACCTCGATCTCCGGGCCGATCCTGATTGCGGTGGCCGTGCTGTGCGCGGCCGGGGCGCAGGCAAGCGCGCAGCTGAACAGCCTGACGGGGGTGGTTCGGGACACCCGGGGCGCGCCGCAGGCCGGGGCGCTGGTGGAATTGCTGAGGCCGGATTTCACAGTCATCAGCCAGGTTTTCACCGACGATCACGGCCGCTATCGCATCGATACGATTCTGCCAGGAATCTACGAAGTCAAGGCTTCGGGCGCGCTGTTCCTGCCGACGCTGCGCGAGAACCTGCGTGTGATTGGCGGGACGAAGCTGGTGGTGAATCTGACGCTGGACACTTTATACGAAGCGTTCCGCTGGCTGCCCGCCAAACCCCGGCAGGCGGATGAACCGAAGGACGACTGGACGTGGACGCTGCGGCTGTCGGCAAACCGGCCCTTGTTGCGGCTGCTGGAGGATGGTCCGCTGGTGGTGGTGACCAACGGAGACGGATCGGCGCCCGAGCTGAAGGCGCGAGTGACGGTGCGGGGCGGGGAGAACGGATTCGGGGACGGCGGACTGCACAACGATTTCGAGATGGAACGGGCCCCGGATGAAGGAAGGGCGATGATCTTCCGGGCCGATCTGAGCCAGGCGGAGGATCCGGCGCTGAACGCGGTGGCCGGTTATGAGCAGCAGCTGGCTCCGGGGAGAACCTTCCGCACGGTAGCCGCTGTGGTGAGCCGGCCCGATGTCGCGGGAGGACCGGGGAGCCAGGGTCTGCAGGCCATCGAGATGCGCAGCGGAGAGACGCTGAACCTTGGGGAATCTGTGCAGGCGGAGTTCGGCGATGACGCCGACGCGATTCATATGGCCGATGCGCTGCTGGCGAATCATCCTTTCGCCACGGTGACAATGCGGCGAGGGGGCACCTTCGCTTCGTACCGCGTTTCGACAGCGCCAGGAATCCAGCAGGTGGAGGATCTGGATCGCGAGAGTACGGTGGAGCCGACGCTGGGCGAGCGGGACGGCAAACTGCAGCTGGAACAGGGAGTCCATCAGGAGGTCGCGGCCGGCAAGAGCGAGGGCGCGCTGCACGTGAAGGTGGCGGTGTGGCACGAGCATGTGGAACATCCGGTGGTGACCGGCGGCGGCAACATTTCGGCTGCGGACTGGGCGGGCGAGAATCTGCTGTACGACGAAACGAGCGATCTGCTGCGCGCCAGCGGAGAAAGCTTCACGGGGAACGGGATCCTGGGCGGGCTGGAGCAGCAGCTGGAGGGAAGCACGTGGATTTCGTTCGACGTGGCGCTGGGCGATGCGCTGGAGATGAACAACGGAGCGGCGCCTGGCACACAAAGCCTGGATGATGCACTGAACGGGATGAAGGCCCGTGAGACGCCGATGTACAGCGGGGCGATTCGCGGCAAGGTGACAGGGACCGGGACGCAATGGCGAGCGTCGTACCGCTGGCAGAATCCGCGGACGCTGACGCCGGTGGATGCATTTGCGATGGGCAATTCGGACGCTTACCTGAGCCTGCTGCTGCGGCAGCCGATTCGTTATCGCCGGATGATTCCCAACGGGGTGGAGGCGCTGGTGGATGTGCGCAACCTGCTGGCGGAAGGATATAGGCCGTTTGTCTCCAGCGACGGCAGCACCCTGTATTTTGCGGAGGCGCCGCGCTGCGTGCAGGGCGGTCTTTCGTTTACGTTCTAAAGCCGAGTAAAGGGCTGGTGGACGCGGCAGGAATCGAACCTGCAACCTGTCGATTAAGAGTCGAATGCTCTGCCAATTGAGCTACGCGTCCACGGAAGACTGGCGGGCGCGAGAGAGCAGAAATCCGCCGCACCTTTTTCAATATAGCACGGCAAAATCGCGGCTCCCCGAGCGCTCAACACCCTTCTCCCACCGGGAATTTCCAGGGATGCCAGCCGCGAAACTCCTGCCGCATCCACCAGTTCACTGTGACACTCCTGGTCGACTGGCTATCCGGCACGCCGCGTTTCCACCGCAGCCGGCAGCCGCCAGCTCGGCCGAATGTAATGGCAGGTGTACCCGTTTGGATAGCGCTGCAGATAGTCCTGGTGTTCCGGTTCTGCTTCCCAGAAATCGCCGGCGGGAGCCACTTCGGTAACGACCCTGGCCGGCCAGAGACCCGAGGCGTTGACGTCCGCAATGGTCTCGTTTGCGATCCGCCGCTGTTCCTCGCTGGTGTAGAAAATGGCCGAACGATAGCTGGCACCGATGTCGTTCCCCTGCCGATTCTTCGTAGTCGGATCGTGAATCTGGAAGAAGAATTCCAGTAACTGCCGATAACCGATCTGCCGGGGGTCGAAGAGAATCTCGATAGCCTCCGCATGCGTGCCATGGTGGCGATAGGTCGCGTCAGGCACATCGCCGCCCGAATAACCCACGCGGGTTGCGATCACTCCCGGCTGCCGCCGCAGCAGATCCTGCATACCCCAGAAGCAACCACCGGCAAGAACGGCTCTCTCTGTCGACGAGTTCATGCGCGCATCTCCTTGTCGGATCATTTCGGGGCCGCCGATGTAATCGGGCATACCGGAATCCCGGTCAGCGGGGGCGGCCGGCGAGGCCACGACGACAAGTATATCCGCAGGGATGGAAGCGCGTTGGTGGCCGCACACCGGCCCAGTTGCATATCATTTGGTGTACAATTCCCACCTTTGAGCAGCCTTTCCGGAGAGAGAATCCCAAATGATGAAAATGCCCGCTGTTTCGCGGTTGATCGTGTGCGCGATGTGTTTCACCATCGGATGCGGAGCGGCATCCGCGCAACGCCCGGGAAGGAACGGACCCGGCGAGGAGTTCGGGTTCCGCTTTCTGGGGCCGGCGGTGGGCAACCGCGTTTCCGCCGTTGCCGGAATCCCAGGAGATGTGAGCACGTACTACGCGGGCGCGGCTTCCGGAGGCATCTGGAAATCCACGGACGGGGGCAATCGGTGGAGCCCGATCTTCGATGAGGAGCCGGTGGCTGCGATCGGCGCGCTGGCGGTGGCGCCGTCGGACCCGAATGTGGTGTGGGCAGGGACGGGCGAGGCGTGGGCCATCCGCGACATCGACGTGGCGGGCGACGGCGTTTACAAATCGACGAACGCGGGCAAGACATGGGAACACATGGGGCTCGATCAGACGGGTCGCATCGGGAAAGTGGTCATTGATCCGCAGGACAGCGACCGTGTGTATGTCTGCGCGCTGGGGCGATTGACGGGACCGCAGCAGGAGCGCGGGGTATACCGCACGAGCGATGGCGGCAAAACCTGGGAGCGCGTGCTCTTTGTGGATGCGAATACCGGCTGCTCCGGCATCGGGATGGACCCCAACAATTCCCGGACGCTCTTTGCCGGCATGTGGCAGGTGGAAATGCATACGTGGGGCGAATACAGCGGCGGACCCGGTAGCGGGGTGTATGTCTCGCACGACCGCGGCACGACGTGGACGCACATTACGGAGCACGGGTTGCCCCACTCGCCGCTGGGCAAGATTGACGTGGCTGTGGCTCCGACGGATTCGAATCGCGTGTACGCGCTGATCGAAACCGACAAGCAGGGTTCGTTATGGCGGTCGGACGATGGGGGCGCGAACTGGAGGGTCGAGAGCTGGGATCGGACGCTGATCGGGCGTGCCGGCTACTACATTCGCATTGCGGTTTCGCCAGCGGACGAAAACATGGTGCTGGTTTCCAACAGCGCTTTTCTTGTATCGCTCGATGGCGGACAGACGTTCACGACGCGAAGGTGGGGGGGCGACAACCACGATATCTGGATGGATCCCAGGGATCCCAGTCACTTTGCGATTTCCTTCGACGGTGGACTGGCGATCACCACCGTGGGCGGCAGGGGCTTTCACGATGTGACGCTGCCCATCGGGCAGATGTACCACGTCGCGGTCGACGATCAGGTGCCGTATTACGTTTACGGGAACATGCAGGACAACTCCACGATGCGCGGTCCGAGCATTCGTCAGGAGGGATATGGACCGGAGACGGGGTGGGATCACGGGATGGGCGGGTGCGAATCGGGATTCACGCTGCCGGATCCGACCGATCCCAACATCGTGTGGGCTACGTGTTACGCCGATGAAGTGACGCGCTGGGACGCGAGGACCAAAGAGGCGCGCTCGGTGAGTCCGTGGATGCACACGCTGGATTCAGCGCCCGATCAGACCAAATACCGCTGCCACTGGACCCCGCCGCTGGCCATCGATCCTTTCGATCACAACACCGTGTATTACGGCTGCCAGGTGGTTTTCAAAACGGCCAATGGCGGGCAAAGCTGGTCGGTGATCAGTCCCGATCTGACGACGCAGAACCCGGCACACAAAGTTTCGTCGGGCGGGTTGATCGGGGACAACCTGGGGCAGTTTTATGGTGAGGTGGTATTTGCGCTGGCGCCGTCGACGGTGGAGAAGAACCTGCTGTGGGCGGGCACGGACGACGGCAAAGTGTGGAACACGCGGGATGGCGGCCAGCACTGGAACGATCTGACGGCTAATATTCAGGGGCTGCCGCCGCTGGGCACCGTGACCAGCATCGAGCCATCGTTCTTCGATGCCGGGACAGCGTATATGTCGGTCGATTTTCATCTCGTCGACAATCGCGATCCGTACATTTTCAGGACCACGGATTTCGGAAAGACGTGGCAGAACATTGCCGGCGATTTACCGAAGGGGCCGCTGGCTTACGTGCGCAATGTGTCGGAGGATCCCAACTGCAAAGGCCTGTTGTTTGCGGGAACGGGGAACGCTGTTTACTACTCACTCGACGATGGCGGGCACTGGACCCGGATTAAAAAGGGACTGCCGCCTTCTCCGGTGACGTGGACGGTGGTGCAGAAGGAATTTCACGACCTGGTGGTTTCGACCTACGGCCGCGGATTTTACATTCTCGACGACATCACGCCGCTGGAGCAGATGGCGAAGCAGGCGACGACGGAGGATGTGCGATTTTTCGCGCCGCGTTCGACGTACCGGCTGCTGCATGGCGAAAGAGTCTTTCTAAACTTTGCACTGAAGTCGGCGCCGGCCAAGCCGGTAGAGGTGGAGATTCTCGACAGCAAGGGCAAACTGGTTCGCAAGCTGACGGCGGCGGGACACGAAGGCATGAACCGCATCGGGTGGGATATGCATTACGATCCTCCGCGCCTGATTGCGCTGCGCACGGTTCCCCCGGAGGATCCGCAGATCTGGGAGGAAGGGCGTTTCCGCGGCGAGGAATCGCGGCCGGTTACGCACTGGGGCATGGAGGAGCCGTCGACTCCGATGGCCGTGCCGGGTAAATATGAGGCGCGTCTCACGGTGGATGGCAAGACCTTCACGCAGCCGATCACAATTGTGATGGATCCGCACAGTCACGGAACGCAGGAGGATCTGGAAGCCTCAGTGAAGCTGCAGCTGCGCCTCAGCGACGCCGTGGGCAAAGTGACGGACATGGTGAACAAGATTGAATGGATGCGGAAGCAGCTGGGCGACGTGGAGAAGATGCTAAGCAGCGAGAAAGCGGACAAGCAGATGCAGGACGCGGCGGAGCAGACGGACAAGAAGATGCAGGACGTGGAGTATGAACTTATGTCAAAATCTCTGGCGGCCAGCGATGACAAAACCTACATCACGGCGTGGAAGGTCTATTACAACCTGCTGTGGCTGAATGCCGAGATTGGTTCAGGCGCCGGCGACGTGGCGGGAGGAGCGGATTACAAGCCGACCGACACTGAAGTGGAGCTGGCTCGCGATGTGGAGCAGAAGCTGTCCCAGGCAGAGACGGATTACAAAAATCTGATGACGAAGGAAGTTCCGGCTTTCAATCGAACGCTGATGGAACACAATGTGACGCCCATTGTTTCAGCGGGGAATGCGGCAAAGGCCGCCACGCAGGCTCCGGAAAATCCTCAGTGATGGGACCGTAGCGAGTCAGAAGAGGCCGAGCCATTTGTGCCTTGCTAAGCAGCCGGGCAGACGCCAGGCGCCGATGCGCGTGGAGTAGTTTTCCTGGCCCTTCTTCAGATAGTCGCCGACGTACCAGAAGGTGCAGTCGTCGCCGGGATCGATGTCGAGGGTGGTGAAATCTTCCCAGCGCAGCGTTGTGGTCTGCGATGCTTCGCCCTCCGCCAGCACAGCCTCATGCAGGGTCATTTGGCCTTTGGGGTCGGAAGCGAGCCGGGCGGCAAAGCGCTGGCCAGGGTAGCTGGAGGCGCCTCCGTACGAATAGCCAACTCCGATGTCGCCCCGGCGATCCATTCCTATGCTCGGCATCCAGCGATAATCGCCATCGGGAGCATAGGTGCCCTGCTGGTAAAGATGAGGAGTGCCCTGCCTGTCGAGGCGGAACTCATACCAGCGGACCCCTCCGCCGCCATCTTTGGTGTCGACGGAGTGCGACGCGACGATGGATTGGTAACGGCCGTAGTTACGATAGACGAGCCGCTGCATCAGCTTGTCGCCCTGAGAGTCCAGACGCACGTCGGTACCAGGCTGAGGCACGCATTTGCTGAGCTGGCCGTTGCAGAGATAGTGATAGGGCGCGACAGCGATCTTCTCGGGGCCGCTCAGGCGCGTCTTCGATGGATCGTCCCAGTTCACGGAAAATTTGTAGACGTAGATCCCGTCGGATTCGAAGACGCTATGGAGCTGCGTTCCGCCCGCAGCCATGACGAGATTCGGCATTCCGGCCGGCGGCAGGCGGCGGCCATCGATGTCGGAGGCGTTGAGAAAATTGACGCCGTCGATGATCACGCATTGTTCGGAGGCGGGCAATCCCTCGAGCATTTTGCTCCTGTCCGCCGCGCAGACGTGCTTCTGGATCACGGTATCGCCGGTGCTGGTGGGCAGATAGTATCCGTCGGACCAGATTGCCGGCCGCGGATAGTCGGGGAACAGGGGCCGGCTGAATTCGTAACGGTAATATGCACCCATTGGATCCGGCCCGGTGCTTACCGCATAACACATGCCATAGGCGGCATTCGGCTGATCGGAAGGTTTGCGAAAGATGGGCACAACGAGGAGCCAGCGATCGGCAAGCTGATCGTAGCGACCGACGGCGTCGCCGCCGATCTGCTGTTCACAGGGCCCGCCAAATCCGGCGAAGAGGGTGTTGGTGATAACTGGGCCAAAGAGCGGCGTGCCGGTGGCGGCATAGCGCGCGCCCTTTTTTGTGAAGATGGCGATGCGGGAGTTGACGACCTGAACGATCTCGTTGGGGCCGACAGCGAGGCTGTTATCGGAAGGATTGCGCGCGTCGGCTTTGCCCTGCGGTCCCGAGAAACCCGCGCCTAATCCGTCGAAGCTGGCGATGGGCTCCGGGGCCGGCCGGGATCCCTGCTTCAGCTGCTCCACGGAGGAACCCTCCGGGCTGATCGTGACAGGCGCGAGAGCAACGGTCGGCTCCGCAACGGGTGCGCTGGTGAAATGACGCCGGTCCGGACGCGGCGGAATTTGATAAGCCTTATAGAGAGCCGGAAGCGGCTCGGACTGATCATGCCGCACCGCGGGATTCACGATGGTGCGGCCAGCGACCCAGCCCGAGGCGATATTCGGGGCAGCGGCTTGATCCTCGTCCGCGTCGGATTCCTGGGCAGCGGCGGGATGGTGGGACAGCAGGGAGATCGCGAGAGCGATTCCCGCGAAGGCGGCGCCAAATTTTGCGGACCGGAGAAAACTGCCGGACCGAAAGCAGCTGCGTGACATCGATTTCCTCCGGAATCAACCTGGGAAGGGCGTACTTTGCGCCGACGGACGATGCTGGAGCGCGTGTGCCACCGCGGCGCGCGTCGCCTGCAGTTCGGAGCCCGTAACTTCGAGCCGGGGCCGACGAACGCGGGCGTTGCCCGTGCCCGTTTCCTGCTGCACCTGCTTGATGAGCTGGATGAATTTCGGCACGGTATCCATGCGCAGCAGGGGCAGGAACCAGCGATACAGGGCGAACGCTTCTTCCCATTTGCCGGCTCGAGCCGCTTCGAAGAGAGCGACGGATTCGGCGGGAAATGCGTTCACCAGACCGGCGACCCAGCCCACGGCGCCGGCGGCGACGCCTTCGACAATGACGTCATCGACGCCCACGAAAATGCGCAGACGATCTCCGGTCAGCGCGCGGATCGCGGTTACGCGGCGAACGTCGGTGCTGGATTCTTTCACCGCGTGAAAATTCTCATGCTCCGCGGCCAACTCCGCGATTTGTTCCGGAAGAAAATCGGTTCCGTAGGAGACAGGATTGTTGTAGAGCATCGAGGAGAGCGGGGTGGCGCGAAAGATGGCAGCCACGTGCGCTTTGGTTTCGCGCCAGTCGCCCTGGTAGACATAGGGGGGAAGGACCATCAGCCCCGAGCATCCAGCCTGTTCCGCCGCCTTTGCCAGCGCAACTGCTTCCACGGTGGAGAGCGCGGAGATGGCCGCGACGGCGGGAGCCTGATTCACCGACTTAGCCACGTTGCGCAGGATCGCCTCTTTTTCGGCGAAGGTGAGCGTGGCAGCCTCACCCAGCGAGCCGAGTGAGATGATGCCGGTGCAGCCGTTGCCGAGCAGCCACTGGACATGGCGGGTCATGAAGGCGTGGTCGACCTTCAGATCTTCGTCGAAACAGGTGGTCATTGCGGGCATGACGCCGTACCACTTCATGGAGTCTCCTTGGAATTTTCAGAAAGTGCGCCAGCGGCGCTGAAGTTCTGCGTCTGGCGAGCCGGGCCCCAGGCGAGGCTCGAAACAAGGGCCGGGAAAATCGGTGGCCGGACGGACTCGGCGCGCCAGCCGAAGAGAAATTCGGCGGCGGCGCCGCAGATGCGTCCCTGGCATGGCCCCATACCGCAGCGAGTGAGCAGTTTGGCCTCGCGCCAGCCGTCGCGCTCGCGGAGAGCTGCGCAGGGCACGTCCTCGCAGCGGCACACGATGGTCTCGTTTGTGGCCAGCGCACGCAATTCGGGATCGAGCACGCATGCCTGTTCGAGCGCGTGAACAAAACCAAGCCGCCGGCGCCGCTTGCGCGCGAGCAGCCGAGCCTCTGCCGTTTTGCCGCAGACGGCAAGCGCGGCAATCTGTCCTTCCAGAACGGAGAGATCGACGCCGCCGATACCGGTGGGCTCGCCGGCGCAATAGACGCCGGGGAGGGAGGTTTCAAGCAGTTCATCCGTGGCTATGAAGCCATCGACGATGCGGCAGCCCAGCAGCGCGGGCAGCTCGGTGTCGGGCACCAGATGGAAACCGCAGGCCAGATAATCGCAGGCCACGTTCCACTGTCTCGAGCCCCGGCGGAGCGTGACCGAACGCAGCCGATCCCCGCCAAGAGCGGCGACCGGCCAGCAACTGGTGAGGAAACGCCCTGTGCGTGCCGCCCAACGATAGCGCGCGCCCTGCCAAAGTTTGCCAGGCTCAAAAAACAAATGAGCCGCAAAGGTGGCCAAGCGTGACCGGGGAGCCTGTTCGCAAACTGCCGCGATCCTGGCTCCGCGTTCCGCCAGGTGCGCAGCCACGGCGAGCAGCAGCGGACCGGTTCCGGCGACCACCACACATTTACCGGCAATCGGGAGTCCGGCACGCACGAGGGCGTCGAGTCCGCCAGCGCCCATCACATTCGGCAGTGTCCAGCCGGGGAAAGGCAGGAACCGCTCGCGGGCTCCGGTGGCGAGAACCAGCTTGCCGTAATGAAGAACCGCCAAAGCGGGATTGGCATTCGCAGTTTTGTCTGTGGCGCCATTTTGCTCCGCCAGCACCAGGTTGGGCTCCGGGGCGTCGAAGACCCTCCATCCCTGCAGCCGCACGACGGAGGAGCCATCGAGTCGCGCCAGCCATTGGCGAGCCGGCGCGGGCAGATGGGCTCCGCCACGCCAGATCTGTCCACCGGGCCGGGGATTGTCGTCCACCAGAGCGGCGCGCAGTCCTGCATCGGCGGCGGTAACCGCGGCAGCGATGCCCGCCGGACCTGCGCCGATGACGAGAAGATCGAAATGGTCATTCGCTGGGCTTGCTGGCATCAGGCTTCCCGGTGTGAGGATTGCCGGCCTTCGGCATTGTTCGTCGATTCGGTGGCGGGAGCCGTCACATGCATGCCGGGCTCGCAGAGGATCTGGCAGCTTCGCTGGTGCGAGACGCCGTCGATGGTCACGCGGCATTCGAAGCAAATGCCCATCCCACACAAGGGGGCGCGCGGCTCGCCGTAAACCGATGTACGAGTTGCGACTCCCGCCATTAAAAGCGCGGCTGCGACGGTCGTTCCCCGCTCGACGGTGACCAATGCGCCATTCACCGTCAGCGCGACGGCGGACGCTGGCTCAGGCATGGGATTTCTCCGACGCGTGGACGAGCTCAGACATTGCGCTCCCGTTGTGTTGCGGGGTGGGCGATGCGCCGAGAAAACGCGCGGGAAGATAAGGCTCAGGCGCAATCTCAGCCTTCTCACCGAGCAGGGCAGCTATCAGCAGCTTCGCTGTTGCCAGGGAGGTCGTTATGCCCAGGCCCTCGTGGCCCGTCGCCAGATAGAGCGATTCGTCTTCAGGCCAGGGCCCGACCAGGGGAAGCTTGTCGGGAGTGGCTGCGCGAAAGCCGGTCCAGACGCGAATGGCCTGCAGGTCTGCGATGCCGGGCAGATACTGCTGCGCTCGCGCCACCATGGCGCTGAGCAAAGCGTGGTTGACAGCGGTGCTTTCCGCTCCATACTCACGCGACGAGCCGATAAGCAGTTGACCGGTGGTGCGCGGCTGCACGTTGAAGGCCACCGAATCGGTGGTGATCGAATGCGCACTTCTCAGATAGCCGAGCTCCACGAGCTGATGGCGAACGAATCCGGGATAGCGATCGGTGATGACGAGATGTCCCCTGCGCTTGCGGATGGGAAGAGCCGGCAAAAGCCGTACGGCGTCGGCTCCGCAGGCGTTCACAATGTGCGGAGCATGGAATTGAGTTCCGTCTTCCAGGCGAACGATTCCTTTTTCCGCCGAAAGCACCCTGCGCCGGGCGTGGAACCGCGCGCCCATCCTGATTGCGTCACGCATGAGGAACGCGGCTGCGCAGGGAGGGTACAGCACCGCATCGGAAGGAACCAGCAGGGCTCCCGGAAGCGGACGGCGCAGCTGCGGCTCCGCCTCCGCCAGAGCCTGGCCGTCGAGAATTTCGCTCTCCACGCCAACCGAGGCGTAGAGATCCCGTTTTCTCCGGATCTCCGCCATTTCCTCTTCGCTGCTGGCCACCCATAACGTACCGCATGCCTCGAATTCCACACTGGGAGGCAGTTCGGCAGCGAGTTCCCGCCACAAATGCTGCGCATAGCGGGTGAGCGCAAGCTGCATGGGGGAGTCGTCCATGACGACAATGTGGCCCATGCCCGCGGCTGTGGCGCCACCGCCCATTGCGCCTGCATCAACGACGACGGTGCTCAGGCCCCGGCTGGCGCACTCGCGCGCGCAGGCCGCGCCCACGATGCCCGCGCCCACGATCAGTACGTCAGCGGCCACGCTCATGAAGGAATACCCGCCGGAAAAGGATCTCCTGGCTGCAGTATCAGTTTGCTCTCCGAAGTGATGAAGGCGGAACCGGTGATGCTGGGAATTACCTGCGAGCGCGATCCGTTGAGCGGGCGGTACGAGCCCTCAAAGAATGTGCCCAGAATCCCTTCCTGCCGCCATATCTGGCCGGGAGCAAGTTTTCCGTCGGCGGCAAGACAGGCCAGCTTGGCGCTGGTGCCGGTGCCGCAGGGGGAACGATCGTAGGCCTTGCCGGGGCAGAGGACGAAATTCCGGCTGTCGATGCCCGGAGCCGGCGCGGAAACAAACAGTTCCACATGATCGATCTCTTCGCCCCGTGCTCCGGTGATGCCCTGGGCCCGCAGGGCGCGGCGAATCGCCCAGGCGTAGTCGGTGAGCGCGTCGCGATTATCCAGAACCAAATCGAAGGGCGCGTGCTCGACGAGAAAGAACCAGTTGCCGCCCCACGCAATTTCGCCGGCGACCGCTCCAAAACCCGGGACTTCCACTGTAACGCCCGCCCTGTGCCGGAAGCTCACGACGTTTTCGACCGTAACTTTACCGTCTCCGTGCAGGGTGGCGCTGACCACTCCCACCGGAGTCTCAATGCGATGCTCTCCAGCCCGTATTCGGCCCAGATGCGCCAGAGTCGCGACCACGCCGATGGTGCCATGACCGCACATGCCCAGGTACCCGACATTGTTGAAGAAGATGACACCCGTTGCGCAGCCGGGGTCTTCCGGCACGACCAGCAGCGCGCCCACCATCACGTCGGAACCACGGGGTTCGTTGACTACCGCGGAGCGAAAATCGTCGTGGTCGGCGGCGAGCCGCTGGAGGAGTTCGCTCAGGGGGCCACGCCCCAGCTCGGGGCCTCCGGAAATGACGACGCGGGTCGGTTCGCCGGCAGTATGGGAGTCGATAGCGTGAATGCAGCGCATACCTGTAGCACTATACCCATTGTCTACAATCCTGGATACTAATTTCCATGGGCCGCCCTGAAAAAGTAAGTACGATTCATGGATCGGATCGCGTACAATTGCCGCCGTGCAGAATATTTTGAAGAGTTCGTGAAGCATGCCAGCCCACGCAGCCGCCAGCAAGCAGTCTGTTCGCGCCAGAGCCGAACATGGCAACAGCCTCAGAAAAGCTTTTTATGAGATTCGGGAACTGATTGTCCACGGCAGGCTTTCGCCGGGATCGTGGATCGTGGAAGCGGATCTGGCCAGACACCTGGCCATGAGCCGCACCCCGGTGCGCAGTGCGCTGCACTGGCTGCAGCGCGAAGGCTATGTGATCGAGCACAAGAATGCGCGCAAATCGCGCATGGTGGTGGCTCCGGTCACCAAAGAAGATGCGGGGGAACTGTACTCGATCATTGGACATGTGGAAGGTCTGGCGGGCAGGCACACGGCGGTGCTGCCCAAGTCGCGCCGCCTGGAAATAGTCGGGCTGCTGAAGGGATTTAACAGCCAGCTGCGGACCATCATCACTGCCAGGGACTCGCGGGCGGCGGGAATTTTCGATCTGGATCGGAACTTCCATCGCACCATCATTGAGTCCGGCGCGGGGCCGCGGCTTCTGGCTCTGCACAAATCCATCGAGCCCCAGGCGGAGCGCTACTGGCGCCTGTATGCCAGTTCGATCATCAACGACCTGCATTTGTCCGTCGCCGAACACGACGAGATTATCGCCGCCATTGTTGCCGGCGATCCGGATCGTGTGGAGCGCGGCCTGCAGATGAACTGGGAGAATGGCTGCCATCGGCTGGCGCGTGTGATCGAGATTTTCGGGGAGCGGGGAAGCTGGTAAACCTGGGGACTCCAACTCTGGTCTCCTGAATCCTCTCCGGCCTGTTAGAGCCACAAAGCGCAGCCCTTAGCTCAGTCTTTCCACATCTTCAAAAAGAATGCGCTTGACAGCGTGGCATCCCGTATTGTACACAATCGATCCACAAGCTTGTGTATACACCATGGCGGGCGGAGCCACCCCCATCCCAATCTGCAGCGCATGGCAGCTCCCCCGTCGCAGGTGATTCGGCCCTCGAAAAATTCAAAACAAGCAGAATGACAGACGTGCTTCCGGAGGACAGATGACACAGAGAAGTAAGGCAGTCGTATTCCTGGTGCTGCTGGCCGCGCTGCTGGCGAGCCCGCGCATCCTTTGCGGACAGGCGACCAGCTCCGGAGCATTGTCCGGAACAGTCACCGATCCGTCCGGGGCAGTCATTCCCGGCGCCAGCGTCACTCTCAGCCAGTCTTCTACCGGGTTCACCCGCACGGTTACGGCGAACGCGAGCGGTGAGTACAACATCCCCGATCTGCAGGCAGGGCTGTATGTGCTGAAGGTCAGCGCCCATGGCTTCGCGGACGCGCAGTATCTGGGCGTGACCATTAATACCGGACGCACGCTGAACCTGAACGTCCAGATGAAGGTGGGAACCGCAACCCAGACCGTTCAGGTCTCGGGCCAGGGCGAGGCTCTGGAGACCAGCACCAACACTCTGACCACCACCATCAGTCCTGACGCTGTGCAGGATCTTCCGCTGAACGGCCGCGACGCTCTGCCTTTTGCGCAACTGGTGGCCGGCGCCCAGAGCGGAGGAGATGAGCGCTTCACATCTTTCAACTCTCTGCCCAATGCCTCGGAGAACATCACAATCGATGGGATGAACGATAACTTCCAGAGATTTCGCACCTCGACGACCGCCTTTTTCGATGCCGCGCCGCTGCGCATTGGCGCCATCGACGAAGCAACCATCTCCACGGGCGATTTGACCGCCGATGCCGGCTCCGAGGGCGCTACAACGATGCGCTTTACGATCAAGAGAGGCACCAATAAGTTTCATGGCAACGCCTTCTGGCAGACACAGAACAGCGCATTCGACGCCAATACTTACGTCAACAATTTTCAGGGCATTCCCAAGCCTCCCTTTCACTTAAGCGACTTTGGCGGCAGCCTGGGTGGTCCCATCTGGAAAAACAAGCTTTTCTTCTTCGGCAATTATGAGCAGGAATACGTTCCCGGCAGCTTTACGGGCTATGCAAGCGTGCTGACGCCGGCAGCGCAATCGGGATCCTTCAGTTACATGGGAACCGATAACACCGAGCATACGGTGAATTTGCTGAGCATCGCCGCCGCCAACGGTTTTCCTTCTACCGTCAACTCTGTGGTTGCCGGCGAGTTCTCGCAGATCAATCCTTCCGAGGGGAAGGCTTACCAGAATATCGCGACCGCCCTGCCTTACCAGAACGAGCTGGTATGGCAGTATCCGTGGAACTACGACCAGATCTACCCTACCGTTCGCCTCGACTATCAAATCACGCCCAGGATGGAGTGGCATGTTGCCTACGACCTGGAATGGCGAACCTACCCTGGGTATCCGGCCTATCCTGGCGATCCCTATACCAACAGCAGCTTCCAGTCCAGCTACCAGACCTTTACTACAGGATTCGACTGGACCATTACTCCCAATGTGGTTAATCAGATCAATGCGGGATTGTTGAATACCCAGGAGGAGTTTAACGTTGGGCATTCGCCGAATCCCGTTGGTCCTGAAAACAACATCATGATCTATGCGCCGGGGTTTGTGAACGGGGCTACGGCTTTATCGCCATGGATCCCGAACTACTACCTGCCCGAGCCCCGCAATAACCCGGTTCGCGACGTAAGCGACCTCGTGACCTGGACGCATGGGAAGCACTCCTTTACGTTCGGGGGCGATTTCCGCAACTCCACGGATTTCGACACCGGCGAAGATGACCCTCCTGGATCCTACCTCGGCATCAACAGCCTGGATCCGGCGGTTAATATGTTCAACTCGACGAACTTCCCGGATATGAATTTCAATGAGACCAATGAGCAGGATTTGGACAATGCGGAAGACCTTTATGCGACGCTGGTCGGCCGGGTGAACAATATCTATGGCGAGAACTACGTAAACTCCACTACGCACAACTATGGGATAGAGGGCATCATGAGGCAGCCGGAGGCGCAATCCGTGGGCGGGGTCTACTTTCAGGATGCGTGGCGGCTCAGCCCCCACCTGGCCTTCAACTACGGATTCCGCTGGCAGTTTTCGGGTGCTATCCACAACACGAATGACACTTATACCAATCCCACCTATGCGAACCTGCTGGGTCCGTCCACGGCGCTCTTTCATCCCGGACAGCTCAACGGCATCCAGAACCCGCAGATTTCCCTGCGTCCCGCGCCTTACAGTGCCGACCTCAAGGAGCCGGCTCCGAATTTCGGTTTTGCCTGGAATCCGGACATTACCGACGGCTTTTTAGGAAAGATCGCCGGAGGCTCGAAGCTGGTCATTCGTGGAGGCGCTGCCATCACTCATTACGATGAGGGCTGGACGACCTTCGAGCAATCCACCGAATATACGGACCCGGGCGACACCCAGCTGAACTATGCGAATGCGGGACCGCCGACAGGTACACCGGCGGGCGAATTTCCCGCGGGCTCTCTCAGCCTGGGAAGCGGCCTGCCGGCGCTCAATACCTTCCCATCCTCTTTCAGCTTTCCCGTGCCGGAATCCGACTTCACCTTTGGTTACCAGCCCTTTGCTACGGTGGATCCGAACCTGCGCTCGCCTTACATCGAAAACTGGTATTTCGGCCTGCAGCGCCAGTTACCGGGAAACACGGTGGTGGAGGCGAACTACGTAGGTAACCACTCGATCCACATGTGGATGAACTACGACATGAATGAAGTGAACATCTTTGAAAACGGCTTTCTCAGCGAATTCAAAATAGCCCAGGCGAATCTTGCCGCCAATGGTGGAACCTCTTTCGCCGACAACACGGGCGCCGCTGGAGTGCAGTCCCTGCCCATCGAGGATCAGGCCTTCGGCCAGGGCAGTTCGGC
>JASHPM010000461.1 GCA_030038115.1 Acidobacteriaceae bacterium
TTCAATCCCACGCAGTTTGATCCTGACCAATGGATGCAGGCCATTCGCGCGGCGGGCGCGAAGTACGTGATCCTCGTCGCGAAACATCACGACGGCTTTTGCCTCTGGCCGACCGCCCAGACTGACTACAGCGTTAAGGCCAGCCCATGGGAGGGAGGGAAAGGCGATGTGGTGGGCGATGTCGCACGAGCCGCGCGCAAAAATGGGCTGCGCTTTGGGATTTACCTGTCGCCCTGGGATCGGCACGATCCGCGCTACAACGATGCCGCCGCCTATGATCGGTATTACAACGCGGAGCTTGAGGAACTGGCACAGAACTATGGCGATCTTGTGGAGTTCTGGCTGGACGGCGCCGGCAGCGCGGGTCACGTCTACGACTTCAGGAAAATCATCGAGACCCTGCGCACGTATCAACCCAACACCACTGTCTTTGCCGATACCGCGTTGTTTGAGTATGGCGACGCGCGCTGGGTGGGGAATGAGGACGGCCGTGTCCCGTACGAGAACTGGAATGTGATCGATCGCCACAGCTATTTGCGCTGGCGCCCGGTGGAGGCGGACACCCCGCTGCACGCAGGCCACTGGTTCTGGCACCCGAACGACGAGGCCTCTCTCAAGAGCGTGGCGGAACTGCTGACCACCTGGGACGAAACCGTGGGCCATGGCGCACAGTTGATGCTGGGCCTCGCGCCCGACCGCCGCGGTCTGCTGCCGGAGAGCGACGTTGCACGCCTGGAGGAATTTGGCGAAGCGCTGCGCGAGCGGTATGCTCACGATCTGGCATTGCAACATGCACCGGCTCCAGCCGACGTTGCCGCCGCGCTCGATGGCGACCCTGACACATTCTGGTCGGCTCCCACTGGTTCTCACCATTCCACGCTGGAAGTCGGCTTCGATAAACCCTTGACGTTCAATCGCGCGCTCACCATGGAGTGGCTGAACGACGGGCAGCGCGTCGAGAAATACGCCATTGAGATCTGGACCGGCGGCGCCTGGAAAGCCGTTGCCTCCGCACAGGCCATCGGGCATGAGAAGATCGATATCTTCCCCGCGGTGACGGCCCGCCGCGTTCGACTCAACATTCTGTCCAGCACGAATGGCGCGGCCATTCGCGAATTCCAGCTCTACAACGTTCAGGATTCCGGAGGACGATGAGCAGGTGACAACCTTCCTGGGCGCCCGGCGCCCGCTGTTTCCTCTGTTTTGGATCGCCCTTGCGCTTTTCGCTGCTCCTCCGGCCGGCGCTTCGCCGCGTCCGCCGCTGATCCCGCAGCCGCGGGAGTTCGCCGCGCGCGAGGATCTTTCGCTTGCCGGCGGTGTGCGCATTGCCGCGCCGGGCGGCGACGCGGAAGACCGCTTTGCCGCCGGGGATTTAAAAGACGAACTGAATGCGCGCGGCATACGGATGCGCGAATCCGCCACCGCCGTGCACATCTATCTGTTACGCGATGACACCACGCTGGGACGTCAGGTCCTGCGCCGCGAAAAGTTGGCCTTCGATGAAGCAATGCGACCTGAAGGCTACGTGCTGATCACGGACAAGCGCGACGTATTCGTGATTGCCCACACTGCCGCCGGAATTTTTTACGGCGTCCAGACACTAATACAGCTGGTGCGGCCGGGCACCGGCAAACCGCGGCTGGCCGGCGCAGCGATCCGCGACTGGCCGGCCATGCGCTGGCGGGGCGTTCACGACGATTTGTCGCGCGGACCCCTGCCGACCATCGAATTCCAAAAGAAACAGATCCGCACCTTCGCCGCCTATAAGCTGAACGTCTACTCGCCCTACTTCGAAAACACCATGCAGTACGCTTCTAACCCGCTGCCGGCGCTGCCTGGAGGGTCCATCTCCGCGGAGGATGCGAAGGCTTTGGTCGAGTACGCAGAGAAATATCACGTGACCATCATCCCGGAACAGGAAGCCTTCGGGCATCTGCACAAAGTCCTCACATGGCAGCAATACGCGCCGCTGGCGGAGATTCCAAACGGCGCGGTGCTGGCGCCGGGGCAGCCCGGATCGATGCAGCTGATCGCACAGTGGTTCGATGAGCTGGCGACGATCTACCCCGGACCGTTTCTGCACATCGGCGCGGATGAAACATTCGAGTTAGGACAGGGGCAGACAGCGAACGATGTGAAGCAGCGCGGCCTGGGCGCGGTGTACATCGACTTCCTCTCCGGTATTCATCAGGCGCTCGCGCCGCTGCATCGACGCCTGCTCTTCTGGGGAGACGTGGCGATGAACAGCCCGGCGCTGGTGCCGCAGCTGCCCCGCGACATGATCGCTGTGGCGTGGCAATACGATCCCGAGCCGCAGGGATTTCACCGCTGGCTCGATCCCTACGCGAACGCCGGTATGGAAACCTGGGTTGCGCCCGGCGTGAATAACTGGAACCGCGTGTGGCCGGATTTCGACCTAGCTCTGCGCAATATTCAGGGATTCGTTGCCGACGGACAGAGCGCCGGCAGCACCGGCATGCTGAATACAGTCTGGGATGACGACGGCGAGGGGCTGTTCCTTGAGGATTGGTATGCAGTTCTGTTTGGCGCGGCGGCCGCGTGGCAACCTGGCGCGAGCGACATCGCGCAGTTCCAGCATAACTATGGAGCCGTCTTCCACGGTGATGCGACCGGCGACATCGATGAGGCGCAGCTGGCGCTGATCGCCGCGCATGAGGCGCTCGCACAAGCCGGCCTTGGCGACGCGCGCGATGCTTATTTCTGGATGGATCCCTGGAGTCCCGAGGGCCAGCAGATCGCAGCAAAGATTCGTCCGGTGGGTGCTGAAGTGCGCCTCGATGCCGAGCGCGCCCTGACGCTGATCGCCCAGGCAAAGGCTGCCGGTCCCCTGCGTGAGGCAGACGCGCTGGACGCGATGGATCTGGGCGCCCGCCGCATCGATTTCCTCGCCTTCAAATTCCAGACCGCGGATGAAATTGCCGATGCCTGGCGCCGCCTTTACGACGGGCAGAAGACTCCGGAGATTGCCGCGCACATATCGCGCGATCTCTGGAATCTCTCCGGCGTGGACGGCCGCTGCGAGGATCTGCGCGACGGATACAGCTACCTGGGTTCGCGCTTCAGCGATGTGTGGCTCATGGAGAATCGTCCGTTCTGGCTCAACATCGTGATGGCCCGATATGACGCGGCAGCTCAGTTGTGGGTCGAGCGCAGCCAGAAGATCGCCGCCGCGCGCGGCGAGTGGAACCAGCAGCACACTTTACCGGCTCCTGAAGAAATCGGCATTCCGCAGGCGCCTGCCACCCCCTGAGATTCGCCAATGCCTTTAACGCCACCCCATCCGTCGCGTTTGCGCTTGATCGATCTTGCGCTGGTGGGCGCGTATCTCGCGGGCATTACCCTCTTCGGGCTTCGCTATCGCAAATCGGCCGGCCGCTCCCTGCGCTCCTACTTCCTTGCGGATCGCAATATCCCCTGGTGGGCTATCTCGCTTTCCATTGTCGCTGCGGAGACCAGCACCCTCACCATCATCAGCGTGCCGGGTTTGGCGTTTGCGGGCGACTTCGGATTCCTGCAAGTTGCACTCGGCTACCTGCTGGGGCGAATCGTGATCTGTTTTCTCTTCCTGCCGCGCTATTTCCGCGGCGAGCTTTTGACCGCGTATCAGCTTATCGGCCAGCGCTTCGGTCCGCGCCTGCATCGCTTCACGGCCGGATTGTTTTTGATCATGCGGGCCGCGGCGGAGGGCGTGCGCGTCTTTGCAGTCGCCATCGTCGTGGGTCTCGCCATCGGAACGGGAGACGTGGCGTCGATCGCAATCCTTTCCGCGCTGACGCTGCTGTACACGTTTGAAGGTGGCATGGCCGCGGTAATCTGGACCGACGTAGTGCAGATGTTCCTGTATGTGGGTGGATCGCTGGTGGCGCTTGCGACCGTCTGCCACAACATCCCCGGCGGATGGAGCGCCCTGATTGCCGGCGCCTCTGCCGCGCACAAGCTGACCATGCTGCATTTTTCATGGTCCGTTACGGAGACGTACACCTTTCAGGCCGGCCTTCTCGGCGGATGTTTCCTGACCATGGCGAGTCACGGGACGGATCAGCTGATGGTGCAGCGGTTGCTGGCAGCAAAAAACCTGCGCGACTCTCGCGTGGCACTGCTGGCGAGCGGCGTGTTGATCTTTTTTCAATTCGCGCTGTTTCTGCTGATCGGAGCAGGTCTCTTCGTTTATTACAGAAGTGTGGGCAGCGCACCGAGCCTGGGAGCGGATCGCATCTTTCCCGCGTTTATCGTGCAGCAGATGCCCGCCGGCATCGCCGGGCTGATGATCGCGGCGATCCTTGCCGCAGCCATGTCGAATCTGAGCGCCGCTCTCAACTCGCTGGCTTCGACCGCGGTGGTGGACTTTTACCTGCCGCGATACCCGGACATTTCGGAGCGCATGCGCACCCGGCTTTCACGCCTGATGACGGTCGTGTGGGCTGCGGTGCTGTTCGCTCTGGCGATGTTCTCGCGCAGCGGCGGCCACGTGGTCGAGATTGGCCTCTCCATCGCCTCAGTCCTGTGGGGGGCGATGCTGGGCGTCTTCCTGCTGGGTACGCTCAGCCGGCGAGCCGGCGAGCGCGGAACGATGATCGGCATGGCTGCGGGAGTTGCAATCAATCTGCTGCTGTGGCTCCAGCCGCATCCTTTGGCGGTCCCGTTTGCCGGCCGGACGCTGATCCTTCCAAAAATCGCCTGGACGTGGTGGGTGCTCATCGGATCCCTCGTGACCTGCGCAGTGGGATACACGGCAAGCCTGCTGTTTCCCGAGCCGGCGATTCCAGGTGAGGGGAGGGTGCGGTGAACCGCGCCGCTCGAGCATCCGTTTTGTTGCTGGCCCTCGCCGTCTCCGCATGTTCGGCGGGAGCGCAAAGCGACTTCTCGTCCATCGACTCGATCGTCAACCGTGCCGTCGACGATCATCAGCTTCCGGGAGCGGTGGTGGTCGTCGGGCATGACGGCAAAGTCGTCTTTCGCCGGGCGTACGGCATGCGCTCGCTCGAACCAACGCAGGAGCGGATGACGCTCGACACCATCTTCGACATGGCGTCACTTACGAAGTGCCTGGCCACCGCGACAGCCGTGATGCAGCTGTATGAGCAGGGCAAGATTGGACTGAACGACCCCGTTGCGAAATATCTGCCCGATTTCGCGGCCAATGGAAAACAGGACATCACCATTCGGAATTTGCTGACCCACTATTCCGGGCTGCCGCCCGACCTGCCGCTCGACGAGCCGTGGGAGGGAAAAGAAGAAGGCTATCGACGCGCGTTTGCCATTACTCCACTGCGTCCGCCAGGTGAGCAGTTTCTTTACAGCGACATCAACTTCATCGTGCTGGGAGCGCTGGTGGAGAAGCTCTCCGGCATGACGCTGGATGAGTACACACAGCGCTTCATCGTGGATCCGCTGGGCCTCACGCATACGCAATTCCTCCCGCCTGCGTCGTGGATCCCGCGCATCGCGCCGACGGAATACGAACACGACCCCATCTCCTCCGGCGTGCCAGGATCGAAGACGTTTCCCGGCGACGTGATGCTGCGTGGGGTGGTACACGATCCAACTTCGCGGCGCATGGGTGGCGTCGCAGGCCACGCGGGACTCTTCAGCACCGCGGAAGATCTGGCGATCTACGCGCAAAGCCTGCTGGATCGGCTAGCGGGCCGACCCAGCAAATTTCCTCTGTCGCGGATCGTGCTCCAGAAGATGGTCGCCCCTGAGCAGCCGGCGACCGGGACCGCGCTGCGCGGCTTTGGCTGGGACATCGACTCGCCGTACTCCAGCAATCGCGGCACGCTGTTCCCAGTTGGCTCCTTTGGCCACACCGGGTTCACCGGAACATCCCTTTGGATGGACCCGGTGAGTGACAGCTATGTGATTGTGCTGGCCAATTCGGTTCATCCGCACGGGCCGAAGAGCATCACGGCACTGCGCGGCAGGGTCGCCGACGCGGCCGCGGTGGCACTCGGCATTCACGCAGATGGCGGCGCGCTGGCGGCACACATCACCGGCTACAACGAATCGCTGAGCGGGATGCGCCGTTGGCCTGTCCGCAATGGGGAGGTGAAGACCGGCATCGACGTGCTGGAGGCCGATCATTATAGGGAGCTCGCAGAGATGGCTCGCCGTCACGGCGGCAAACTGCGGCTCGGATTGTTAACGAATCAAACCGGAGTCGATGCCGAGGGCCGACGCACCATTGACATCCTCCATCAGGATGCGGAACAGGCGGTGCCTGGGCTGACTCTGGACACATTGTTCAGCCCCGAACATGGCATCGGCGGCGCGTACGACGAGCCCAACGTACCGAACTCTACCGATCCTGCGACGGGACTGCCGGTGATGAGCCTATATGGGGCTAAAGATGCCGACCGTCGTCCCTCGCTCGCGTCACTGCGCAAACTGGACGCTGTCGGGATCGACTTGCAGGACGCAGGCGTGCGTTTCTACACCTACGAAGCCGTAGTTCGCTACTTTCTGGAGGCCGCGGCGCAGACGGGAACGGAGATCATCGTGCTGGATCGTCCTGATCCGATCGACGGGTCATTTGTACAGGGGCCGATGTCCGATCCCGGCACGGAGAGTTACGTCAACTCCATTCCGATTCCGGTGCGGCATGGCATGACGCTGGGCGAGCTGGCGCGCTACGACACGCAACAGCTGCAGTTACAAACCCAACTGACCGTGTTGCCGATGCAGGGCTGGCAGCGTGGGGACTGGTTCGACTCGACGGACCTGATATGGGTGAATCCGTCGCCGAATCTGCGCGATCTGGAAGAGGCGACGCTCTATCCGGGAGTCGGCCTGGTGGAGACCACGAACATTTCCGTTGGACGCGGCACAGATACGCCGTTCGAGATTCTGGGTGCGCCGTGGATTGACGCTCGCGCTCTCGCACAGTTCCTGAATCGCCGCCAGCTTCCAGGATTGCGGTTCGTTCCCGTGCAGTTCACACCCGAGAAGCCCTATCCCTATGCTGGAGACGTCTGCCGCGGTGTGCGCATCCTGGTAATGGATCGAAATGTTCTGAACGCACCGGAGCTGGGCATTGAGATCGCCTCGGCTCTGCGCCATCTGTACCCGGAACAATTTGAACTGCACAAGATCAACACGCTGCTCGCGAATCGCGCCGTCCTTGACGCTATCGCCGCCGGGCGGGATCCGCAGCGCATCGCGGAAGACTGGCGTCCGGCGCTCGACGCCTTCGAGCTGCAGCGAGCGAAGGCGCTGATTTACGCGCCCTGATGGCTATTCGACGGTGACGGACTTGGCCAGATTGCGCGGCTGATCGACATCGCACCCGCGACGCACCGCAATGTGATATGCCAGCAGCTGCAGCGGAATCACGTCGAGGATCGGGAGCAGCAGCTCCGGCGCACTGGGGACGAAGAGTACATGGTCCACGAGCTGGCCGATATGGTCGTCGCCGCGCGTGGCGACCGCGATAACCTTCCCGGACCGCGCCGTTACTTCCTGGATGTTCGACAGCGTCTTCTCATAGCGCAGCACCGAGTCGCGATTCGATTCGTCCTTCGTTGCCAGCACGACCACGGGCAGAGTTTCATCGATAAGCGCGTTAGGGCCGTGCTTCATTTCCCCGGCCGGATAGCCCTCGGCGTGGATGTAAGAGATTTCTTTCAGCTTCAGCGCGCCCTCGAGCGCGATCGGGTAATGAATGCCGCGTCCGAGAAAGAGGAAGTCGCGCGCGTTGGAGTACAAACGCGCCAGCGGCTCACACTCCTCGTCGCAGGTACGGAGAATCTCCTCAACTTTGCCAGGCAGATGGTTCAGCGCATCCAGCAGCACTCGGCTCTGGTCCTCGCTGATCGTGCCGCGCACCTGCGCGAGATGCACCGCAAAGAGGAACAAGGCGACGAGTTGGGCACTGAACGCCTTCGTGGAGGCCACGCCGATCTCCGGCCCCGCGTGCGTATAAATGGTGCCGTGCGCCTCGCGTGTAACCATGGCGCCGACCACATTGCAAACCGCGACGGTAGGCGCGCCCTTCTGGATCATCTCGCGCTGCGCGGCCAGGGTGTCGGCAGTCTCGCCCGACTGCGTGATCAACAGGCCGACGGTGTTCGCGTCGACGATAGGATCGCGATAGCGAAATTCGCTGGCATAGTCAACTTCCACAGGCAGCCGGGCCAGCCGCTCGATCATGAATTTTCCGGCGGTCGCGGCGTGCCAGCTGGTTCCGCAGGCGGCGATGTGAATATTGCGCACCTTGCGAAAGGTTTCGTCCGGAATCTTCATCTCCGCGAGAAAGACCTTGCCGGTATCGAGCGAGATGCGGCCCATCGTCGTATCGCGGATCGCGCGTGGCTGCTCAAAAATTTCCTTGAGCATGAAATGCTTGTAGCCGCCCTTTTCCGCCTGAATCGGATCCCAGAGAATGCGCTGCAGCGGCCGCTCGATCGGATTGCCGTCGAAATCGGTCAATTCGACGCCTTTTTGGGTGAGCACCGCCATATCGCCGTCGGCCAGGAAGTACAAATCGCGCGTGTGATGCAGAATGCCCGGAACGTCCGAAGCCACGAAATACTCGCCATCGCCAACGCCGATGATGACAGGCGGCCCGTTACGGGCGGCGACAATCTTGTTCGGCTCATCGGCGGACAGCACGCTGATGGCGAATGCCCCGGTGAGACGGTGGACGGTGCGGCGCACAGCGGCTTCCAGATGAATGGGCTTGCCGGAGCGAGCAGCCGCGGACTGCTCCTGCTCGATCAGGTGCGCAATGATCTCCGTATCGGTCTCGGTGACAAACTTGTGGCCCTGAGCGATCAGTTCCTGCTTCAGCGCGAGGTAGTTTTCAACGATGCCGTTATGCACTACCACCAAACGCCCGGTACAGTCGCGGTGAGGGTGGGCATTTTCTTCGGTCGGGCGTCCATGAGTCGCCCAGCGCGTGTGGCCGATGCCGAAGGTTCCATGCAGCGGGCGCTCGTGGAGGACCTCCTCGAGCCGGCGCAGCTTGCCCGGCGCGCGACGCAACTGCAGGCCGTCGCCGTTGCCACCCACGGCGATTCCCGCGGAGTCGTAGCCGCGGTACTCGAGCCTGCGCAGCCCCTCAATGATGATTGGGACCACTTCCGTACTGTTGCCGACGTATCCGACAATGCCGCACATAATCTTTTAACGTACCCCACGCAATCCGCTGAAAGCAGACGACGAAAGTTGTAGAGCACCACAGCCATCACGACCACGCCACAAGCGCCAGCCTGAGCGGACTACTCCAGTCGAAAAGAAAACTCCTCAATCACCGGGTTGGTCAGCACCTCGCGCGCAATGCGCTCCACCTCAGCGCGGGCCGCGGTTTCCGGGATCCCATCCTCCAGCGTCAGCTCGAACTGCTTGCCCTGGCGCACATCGGCGACACCCGCATACCGCATCCTGCGCAGCGCATTGTGAATCGCCTGGCCCTGCGGATCGAGGACAGTTTTCTTCAGAGTGACATAGACATGGGCCTTCATGGTGCCGATTATAAATCCAGCTCGGTCCCGGACCGCCCCCGGTTGCCCCCGCGCATCCACGATTAAGAGATACTGGAATTACGTATGACTAATTATCTGGAACTCCCCGTGGGCGACAAAGCGCCCGAGGTGTTCAACGTCGTGATCGAGATTCCGGCGGAGGGCATCAACAAATACGAATACGACAAGCAGCTCCACGTCTTTCGTCTGGACCGTAACCTCTACTCCCCGGTCCATTATCCCGGCGACTACGGCTTTGTGCCCTCCACACTCAGCGACGATGGCGACCCGCTCGACGTGCTGGTGCTGGTCGATGCACCCAGCTTTCCTGGCTGCGTGATGCAGGTGCGCCCCATCGGACTGCTCGAAATGCTCGACCAGGGCGTTCTGGATGAGAAGGTGCTGGCCGTGGGAAAGAATAATCCGCGCTACCGGGACGTGTGGAATTATTCAGAGATTTATCCCCACATGCTGAAGGAGATCACCCACTTTTTCTCCATCTACAAGGACCTCGAAGGGAAGCGTGTGGAGATGAAGGGCTGGCAGGATGCCTCTCATGCGCGCGATCGTGTTATTTATGCCGCGCGGAATTTCCAGGAAACTCGGGAGAAGAAGGTCATCGAGGTCGTGACAAAGAGGTAAGCCCACTCAGTCGGTGGTTGCGGCAACAGTGCCGGGACGTTTACCCACCATTTTCGACAACACGTAGAACAGCGGCCCACAGGCCGCGATTAATGCGCCGAGAGCCAGCGCCGGCATGTGGGCCATGCGCTCATAACGCGATGCGTAGTCCGCGTAGACGATGAGCAACGTCGGCAGTGCGCCGATGACGCATGCTGCGGCGAAACTGCCGGCCCGAAAGGGACGCGGCAGCTTCGGTTCACGCAGCCGCAGCACGATCAGCGCGATGAATTCAAGAATCAAGCTGCTTCCATAGAGGATGAGATCGATGGAGATCAGCCGTTCGAAGCTAAAGCGCAGCGCCAGCGCCCACGCCGCTGCGCAGGCCAGCACCGCAAACCACGGCACGTCGCGCCGGTTTCTGCGCGCCAGCACGGCCGGCAGCATCCCATCTTCAGCCAGCACCATGGGCAGGCGTACGTAGGACATGGTTAGCGCATTGAACATACCCACCGACGTCAGCGTGCCGCCCACAACAATCGCGACGCCCAGCCACGGACCCACCGTCGTCCGTGCGACATCGGCCCAGGAGCCGGTGCTGAACGAACCCGCGGGAACCCCGGCATACGCCATCGCTGCCAGAGGAATCACATAGGTGACAGCCACCAGCGCGGCACTCGCCACCATCGCCCGGGGATAATTCCGGCGCGGGTCGTCGACCTCGCGTGCCACCGTCGACGCATTGTCCCAGCCCATGTAGTTCCACATGGCGACAAGAATCGCAGTGCTCAGGCCGCTTTCTTCTCCCGATCGCGCCCACGAAATGTGGGCGGGCAAATGCGCTCCGTGCCAGACGGCCACAGCGACCAGCACGACAAACGGCGAGAGCAGCAGAACGAATAAGCCGACCGATCCGTCGCCGACGGCGGGCGCGCCAAGCAGGTTCCACAGGCAACAGAGGCCGATGAGGGCCAGTTCCCATGCCGCTCCATGCCAGCCCGCTGTCCATGCCGGAAACAGTCTGCCCAGATACAGCACGAACAGCGTCGGATAAATCGCCATGTCGAAGATGCTGGCCGCGAGCGAAAGCCATGCCTCCTGATAGCCCCAGAACGGACCCATGGCGCGGCGCACCCAAACGTAAAATCCGCCCTCCTCGGGCAGTGCGCTGGCCAACTCGCCGATCATGAGCGAGGTGGGCAGGCTCCAGAGAAACGGCAGAGCCACCAAAATGATGAGCCCCTTCAGGTACCCGGCGTCGAGGATGTCTTCAATTCCATAGGGACCGCCGGAGACCATGAAATACGTGGCGGCGATGAGGGGCAGCAGCCTCATTCCCCGAGCACGTTGAGTGGAGCTGGTGATTTCGTTTCCTCGGTTGGCGGAGTTGAAAATTCGAATCTACTCTGCTTTGTTCGGCATGAAAAGTGAAAACGCCGCCGATTTGTGGGGCCATCCGCGGCGAACGTGGCCTGCGAACTGCATTCTGCGGATGCATGCGAAGCAGGCTGTTGCCCGAGCGACAGGAGTTGCGCGTGGAGCGCCGCCCAGGGGTCTTCCTATATACTGGCCACAACCCAAGCCGGAGAGATGGCCGAGAGGCTGAAGGCGGCGGTTTGCTAAACCGTTATAGGGTTGAAAAGCTCTATCGAGGGTTCGAATCCCTCTCTCTCCGCCATCCGTTTCAATCCGACAGACTTGAGATCTATTGAATTATTGAGGAGCCCGACTCCAAGGCATAGGCTTGGACGGCAGCGACCACGGCGGAAGAAACGAGTGTGCGCGGGACTTTAGCGGCAGACAGGGAGCGGATTGCTTAGCCGGGCGCCTCAGAAGGGCTCGGGAACCTCGGCCCAGCCCAGCATCGGTCGCGAGCAGAACTCCGGCCTGTTGTCCGAACGCAGACTCTCTGGACGACCATGCTCGGCGATCACTTCGTCCAGCACGCGCGTCACCAGACCACGGCCCAAACTCACGTCCGGTTCCAGCGCCAGGCACTCCCGCGTGAACACGTCGACTACGCTGAGGATGCGCACCATCCGTCCGTTCGCCAGCCCGTCCACGATGAAATCCATCGCCCACTCCTGGTTCGGTTGTGCCAGCCGCATCGAAGCCACCCCGGCCCGCTGCGACAAGACAATCCTGAAGTTGAACACACCGGGAAGAACAACGAAGCGCACGCCTATAATGTGGACACCCTATGCATCTGCCGCGGCGAAGTTTTCTTCGCAACTCTCTCGTGGTTTTTGGCGGCGCCCTGACCGAAGCTCTGGCAACTCCGCTGTGGAAAAGGAAGGGGCCGCTGGTGGTCAAGGCGGCAGAAGAGACTGAGACGCAGTCGCCGGTTCAGTATTTCGATGTGGCGGACAAGGCCGGATTAACCGCGCCAAATGTCTGGGGCGGCGTCTCTCACAAGAGATCCATCGTTGAGACCAAGGGCAGCGGCATCGCGTTCTTCGACTACGACAACGATGGCTGGATTGACATCTATCTGACCAACGGAAACCGCCTGGATACGCAATGGCCGGCAGGCAAGGCGCCGATTGCCCACCTCTACCGGAACAACCGGGACGGCACCTTTACCGATGTTACAGAGAAGTCAGGCCTGGGGCGCACGGGGTGGCAGACCGGTGTGTGCATCGGCGACTACGACAGCGATGGCTGGGACGATCTGTTTTGCTGTTTCTGGGGACATAACATTCTTTATCGCAACAATGGTGACGGAACTTTTACCGATGTTACACACAAGGCGGGGCTATATCAGGAGCGCGTGCGATGGGGCTCCGGTTGCACATTTCTGGACTATGATCACGATGGGCGTCTCGACTTATTTGTCTGCAATTACATTCAGCTCGATCCCGATAAGATTGCCACGGCCAGTAATACAAGCTATTGCCAGTGGAAAGGAATACCGGTAATGTGCGGCCCGCGGGGTCTTCCTGCGGACTCGAACATCCTTTATCACAATAACGGTGACGGAACTTTTACGGATGTTTCGGAGCGATCGGGCATTCTCAAGCCGGGCCCCCGTTACTCGATCACAGCCGTCTCGTATGACTTCGACAATGACGGATGGCCAGACATCTATATCGCAGTCGATTCCGAGCCCAGCATCCTGTTTCGCAACAATCATGACGGAACGTTTACCGATGTCGCGGTGATGGCCGGCTGCGCCTATAACGACGACGGCCACGAGCAGGCGGGAATGGGCGTTGCCGTCGCGGACTATGACTGCGATGGATGGTTCGATATATTCAAGACTAACTTTGCGGACGACACCTGTAACTTGTATCACAGCAATGGGGACGGGACGTTTACCGATGTCGCGCTGAGCGCGGGGGTTGGCACTAACACACAGTATGTCGCCTGGGGTTGTGGCTTTGTCGACTACGATAACGACGGCTGGTCCGACATTATTCAGGTCAATGGGCATGTTTACCCGGAAGTTGATCAGTATAATTTTGGCGAGTCGTTCAAAAATCCTCGGCTGGTTTACCGGAATCTCGGAAACGGGCATTTTCACGACGTGTCCGCGGAGATGGGGCCGGGCATCAGCGAGAGATTCTCCAGCCGCGGCGCCGCCTTCGGCGATTACAACAACAATGGCGATATGGACGTTCTGGTTCTGAACATCAACGACCCGCCTTCCCTGCTCCGCAACGAAGGCGGAAACAAGCAGAACTGGATCAAGGTGAAACTCATCGGGACACATTGCAACCGGACCGCAATCGGCGCGCGCGTGCGCGTCATGACTGGAAAACATATTCAGATGGACGAGGTGCACAGCGGGACCAGTGTCATGTCGCAGAGCGACCTTCGGCTCCATTTCGGACTGGGGAAGGTTGCGACTGTAGATGCCATCGAAGTGAGGTGGCCGACGACCGGCAAACTGGAGCGGTTCACGCAGGTGGCGGCAAATCAGATCGTCACCATACGTGAGGGAGCGGGAATCGTGGGAACTTACAAGCCGCCTGCGACCTGAGGAGCCTCGGCTTCTGCGGTGTGGATCGAAGTGATTCTTAGTGGTTCGACTGGGCAGCAGGCCGGGATGGCTGCGCGAAGAGGAACTGCTGAATGCTACGGCGCTGCCGGTCCACGGCATCGGCCTGGGTCTTAGTAATCTGATCGTGCAACAGAAACTCCTGTCTGGCCTTGTCCGGTTCGCCGCTGCGGTCATACGCGACACCGAGCCGGTAATAGGCGTCACCTAACTGCGGATCGGAATCGATGGCCTTGCGGTAGTAATCGATCGCCATGGTGAAGTCGCGCCGTGCGGTGGCAAGGTTCCCCAGTTCAAACCATGCGCGGGCATTGCGCACATCGGAGGCTACAGCCCGCCGGAAAAGGGCTTCCGCCTGGCCGGAGGCGCGCGGGTTGGGCGAGCGTTCCTGGGTCTTCAGGATGGCCATCGCATACAGATAGTCGGCCGTTGAATTGGTCGGCTGCGTCTGTGCGAATCGCGCCAACTTCGGCTCGATGCACGGCAGAGGATCAGGCGCAGCGATCTCGATTTGTCCCATGAACAGGTAGGGCTCGGGATCGGCCGGATTGAGGTCAGACGCGGCACACAGGCGCTGTGCAGCCTGGTCGTAGAGAGCGCCGGCGAAAAGGGCCGCGCCCAGACCGGTCTGCATCCTTACTGACGAAGGATAGGCATCGGCGCCTTGACGAAAGACCTCCTGCGCCTGCCAGATGGCGCGATGGAGAAGCAGCTCGGAACCCCATGCAAAGTAATTCGGCTCGCTGGGATCGACTTCAACTGCCCGCTGGTAGTCGTGAACAGCCGCCAGCGGATCGCCAAGAGCCTCATCCAGATCGCCCGCAAGGCGAAGCCCGTCCGCATCGTCGCTGCGAGCCAGGAGTTCCGCCACGTGCGCGCGCGCCTGGCGGAGGTCGCCGACTCCGCGGCAGGCGAGGGCCAGATCCATGGTGTTGGCATCGTTCTTCGGATCGATGCGCCAGGCGCTCTCAAGCAGCGGAAGGGATTGCCGGTAGTCGCCGCTGTGAAGATAAAAATCGCCGAGCCGACGATTGGCCTGAAAGCTGCCCGGCGACGCAGCGAGCGCGGCACGGAGCTGCATTTCGGTTTGGCTGTCTCGGGTACCCAAGCCGGCTGTGGGCGCACTCCCATTCAGCGGCTTGAGTGCCAGCGTTTCCCGTGCAAGATCCTCACTGGTGCGAAGGTTCGCGTCCGATCCATGGCCGCCGACGGCGGTCCAGTCCGTGACGCCCGCGATCGTGAAGTCGGGCTGATCGGAAAACTGCAGAGCCGGGGTCTTCGAGGATTGCGGCGGCGGTGTCTGTAGCGTAAGCCGGATTGCGTTTGCCGCCGGTGATGGCACACTGAGCTTCACCACCTCGCTCCGCAGGCTGGATGCCTCTGCGCTAAGCAGATAATTGCCGTCACGAACGGAGGAGAAGACGAAGTCGCCGGACGCGCTTGTCCTGGACTGCCTCACGACGGCACCATTACTGCCCACGAGCCGCACGAACGCTCCCGGCACCGGGTTTCCTCGTACATCTACGACAGCTCCGCGGATTGTGTTTCCGGTCGGCGCCACGGTAGCGGTTTGCTGGCTGAAGGACGATTCCGAAGGCAGAAACGCGAGGGCACAGAGCGCTGCCGCGGGGATACAGCGGAGGAATAGACGGAGACGGTGGAAGCAGCCTCGCATTAGGTCCTCGGAGCCGCCGCTCGCGCTGTCGGCGTGGGGCTTTCCGATTGCGCCGGTTCATCGATATTCACCTGCCGGTCGGCAGGGACGCTCAGCAGCACCTGCTGGATGCCACTGGGCCAGCGAATCTCGATGCGGTTGACCATGGTTGCAGTCCCGAGCCCGAAATGCAAGCGTGGATCGCTGGACGACATGTAGCCGCTCGCAGTACTTACGGTTGCCCATTGATCGCCGAGGGCCGTGACAATCTTCACCTGGGCGCCAATTCCGTCGCGGTTGCTCTTATGTCCCGTCAGCTTCAGGGTGATCCAGTGGTTTCGCGTGTCGGTTTCGTTAATGAGAACATGCGCCGGGCCGCCGTTGGTAGAGACGACGGCGTCGATGCGGCCGTCGTTATTGATGTCGCCGATCGCCATGCCGCGGCCGACCCATGCGTCTTTGAATATCTCTGAAGAGACGCCAGAGACGTCCACAAACCGGCCATTCACGTTGCGCAGCAGCATCATCGGTTCCCTGTATCGAAGCTGGGGAAACATCAGCTGGATCGTGTCGAGGTCGTGGCCCTGAGCAATCAGCAGGTCTTTCCATCCGTCATTATCGTAATCGACGAAGCGGGCACTCCAGCCAGAGTGGAGCAAGGAGATCCCTCCCAGTCCGGAGCTGCTGGTGGCGTAGTTGAAGGTGCCGTCTCCGGCGTTCTCGTAGAGCGCATAGCGCTGATTAGCAAGGTCGGTGATAACCAGATCGGGCCAGCCGTCGTTGTTGTAGTCGGCGAAGTCCACACCCATGCCGGCATACGTCTGACCTTCGTCATTCACGGCCACACCAGCCTCGAGCCCAACTTCTTCGAAGGTGCCGTCTTTCTTCTGATGAAAGAGAAACTCCTGCATCGAGTCGTTCGCAACGAAGAGGTCGATGCGGCTATCCTGGTCGTAATCCGCGATGGCCAGCCCGAGCGCCTTCGCAGGTTTGTCGAGGCCGAGCTTGTGCGAGACCTCCGTGAAGTGTCCGTTGCCGTCGTTGTGATACACGAGCATGCTGATGGGCGGAAAAACGTCGGGGTGACAGTAGCCGCGGTAGCCCGGCCGATGCTCGCCGCACCAGACGTCGTTCCAGTCCCACGTAACGTAGCGCGCGACCACCAGATCGAGCAGGCCGTCGTTATCCAGGTCCACCCAGGCCGCAGATGAGGACCATCCGGAGCCGCCCACACCCGCCTGTTGGGTGACATCGGTAAAGGTGCAGTTGCCGTTGTTATGGTAAAGATGATTGCCGCCATAGCCCGTCACATATATGTCTTCATAACCGTCGTTGTCGTAATCGCCGACGGCGACCCCCATGTCGTAAAGGTCCCCCTTCAGTCCCGATTGTTCCGTGATGTCTTTGAAGTTTCCATCCGGCTCCTGATGGTAAAGGCGATCCCAGTATTGCGGGCCGGTCTTCTTCGGGATGAAGCCTTTTGGGGTCGGATCGTTATAGGGCGCGCCGTTGGGGAGGAAGATATCGAGACGCCCGTCGTTGTCGCAGTCGAATAACGCTACCCCGGACCCCATGGTCTCGATGAGATACTTCCGCGAAGTGTGGGGCGCCTGATGAACAAAATCGATACCGACCTCTTTGGTGACGTCGACAAAGCGCGCAGGGACGAGATCGGCCGGATCATGGCCGGTGTCGCCGAAGACCATGATGGTGCAAAGAACGGTCGCGAGTGCGGCGGCCACGAAAACTCCCCACGGCGTGAGGAGAGCGAGCAATGGCGGGAAACGCCACGCGGATCCGGACCGGTCGCGGCGCCAGCGGAACGCATGTCCTGGGGAGGAGCTTCGCCTCATGGGTGAAATCAACCTGTGCTGCATTTGCCTTTGAAATCCGCCCCAATCGGCCCATCGGTCCCAGGCACCACTGAACCATATGCTTCCGGCGCCAAAGCGAGAGGCTTTCCGGCAAATTAACCGACGGCAAGAGAAATCAGCTTCTGTATGTCCATCGGCGTGTTCGATTGTGTGCCGCGGGGCAAGGTGGGCGCAATGACCAGGGCCTGCTTGTGCCCTTCGAACCACGCGATGAATACAGACCGATCGTAACCCGGCAGCCGCTGTTGATTGATCCACTGATACCAGGCACCCATATCCGCGTCGACCAGAGAGCCGGCGGGATCCAGCTCAGGAGCGGCACCGGCGTTGGAGAGCATCTCGTTCATCGGCCGCTGGCGCTGCCGGGGCGCGAACCGGACCAGCATGGTGAGCGGCTGCGCTCGACGCAGGGCCTCGCGTGCCGTCCACTGAGCAAAGGTAGTGCTGAAGATCTGCGTTCCGGATCCCTCGGTGAGAATCTTCAGCTGAAAACGATCCAGCACCGGGTCGCTGTTCACGCCCATGCCGAGATCGGCAGGCTGCAGCTGAGCGAGGTTGGTGCGCAGTTGTTCAGGCCCCATGCCCGGTTGTTGAATCTGCTTCTGCATATAGTTCAGCAACGCCGATCGAACCGGCCGCAGGGCGGTCCAGGAGACGCAGGTGAGCCCATCGCTGTGATCAGCAAGGTCGCCGCCGTCGATATACCAGTGGCCAAACGGAACAGGATGCGCGCTGGCCCGGCTTTCAACCACGCCCAGAAGCGCCGCCAGCCCGTTCTCCGCCCCAACCTCACGGAACCAGGTTCCATGGGGGCGCAGATTGCGGAAGAGTGGCGCGTCCCACGTGGAAACTCCCTGGCCGACGAGCGCGATTCCAAGTCTGCAAACCGGGAGCGGCGCCACGGCAACGGCGCTCTCAAGATGCGTTTGGTATTCCATGGCTGCAGCGCGAAACGCGTCCTGTTGCTGCGTCGTCCAAAGCCAGGCGGACTCCTCTTCGAGAAAGACGGCAGGACGCCCGGCCCAGTCCATGCGTTCCAGTTTCGGAGAAAGAGAGATCTTCGCAAACGGAGCGAACCACCCGTCGAGCTGACCCGGATCGAGAGAGCTCAGGCAGGAAAGCTCCTGATCGATCGCACGTCGCTCCTCCGGAAATCGGAAATCGTAATCGATCACCTGCAGAAGCAATGAGGACAGAAAAGTGAGCGGCAGCTTCCGGAAGATCGGCAGATGCGCGACCGCGAGCTCTCTGGCCAGCGGGGGATACGCTGCGAAATTCTCGGGTTGCAGGTCGCTCGGCTGCATGGCAACTCTAAAGAAGCTCGTTGATGGGTTTGCCCAGCGAGTCGACGGGCGAAAAACCCAGCATCGCTCCGAGGCTGGGAACCAGATCGATGGACTGTACGGGCCGGTCATACACCACTCCCGATCGAGCACCTGCTCCCATGACCATCATCCACGTGGTGCGGGAAGCGATATCTCCGGTGCGGTGGTGCTGGAATCCGTTTCCGCCGGAATCCTGGTCGGCATCGCGTCCAAAATCGGGCAGGATGAGAAGAGTGGTGTTGCCCGCGTACTCAGGCTCGCTCTGAACCGCGCGCCACAGCTCCGCGCAAAGCCGATCCGTGCGCTGGATCCCATCAATATAGAGGGAGTATGCGCCGGAGTGCGCGATATCGATGTCGTGCATGGTGATCCACAACAGACTGGGCGCAAAGAGCGCCATTAGACGTTTGGCAATATACACCGAGAGCTCATCGGGGCTGGCGAGGGTGCGAGCGTGCGCAAGGAAATCCCCGACCGACAGCTTAAGGACGCTTTCCATCTGCTGCAGCTCGAATTCGTTGCCCTCCACCTGCGGAGTGTAGAGCGGGGTTTCATAGTTGTCGTGCAGCAGATGCTCGTAGTCAACCTGTGTGCCCGCGGTGGCTGCCTGCAGCAGCCGCTTGGGCAGCACCACCGTCGCGCCGGAGCCGTAGCGCCGGGAATCGCTTTCACCGATGCGGTTAAAGCCGTTGCTGGGGGCTACGACCCAGGCGTCGTCAGCCGGCCGGCGCAGATCCCTGCGAAAGTACTCGAAAACCGTGGGGTGCTGCGGCGGTACTGCGGAGAAGTTGTTCAGGGTTTCGTAGACACCGGTAGCCAGACTGGCTGTCGCCACATAGTGGCCGAGAATGCCGCGATTCACCACCTGCGTGAAGAAGCTGGACTGCGGAATCAGTTCATTCAGCAGATGCGGAATGTTCTCCTGGCCTTCCGGTGCAAAAGTCTCCTGATCGCGCGCACCTCCGCCAAAGGTAATGACGATGACTTTGCGCCGGCGCCGGACCGATTCTGCGGACACGAAAGGGCTGGCGCTCATCAGCGCTGCGCCAAGGCTCAGGCCTGCGGCCTCGCGCAGGAAATCTCTGCGGCTGCGGCTTACGCTGCCGGCAATCGCGCGGGAACTCATGGTGTCTGCGCCCATAACTGGAACTGCTTCTCCTGCCGGGAATTCACGTGATATTCCCGATCACTTCCGATTCCATGATCCCGAGCAAGTCGGCCGCAATGTGATTCAGGATCACTGGGCGCCGCTGCTCTTTGCGGAATACAAAAACTGCTCGACCTCCGCACGTTCTTTGTCGTCGTCGGCGAGGTGTTCCGCACGCTGCTTCTGATAGACCGCGAATTCCTGGTCGGCGTGCTCCTTGTCACCGACATGAACATAGTCGGTGGCGAGGCGATAATGAGCATCCGGCTGATTCGGGTTCAGTTCGAGCGCGCGCTCATATTCCGGAATTGAATCGCGGTAATCGTGCTGGTCCGCGTAGAGATTGCCCAGTTGCAGATGAGCGTCGGCGAGGTTCGGGTCCAAAGCTATGGCTTTTTGCAGAAGAGACTGCACCGTCCCGAGATCGGGGCTCGACTGCTCGAGCCGTTTTCCTTTCCACAGGCTCATCGCGTAATCATACTGCGCCTGGGCGACGCTGGGCTGCAGCGTTGCGTAACGCCGGAATCTCTCGATGACTTCCTCGGCCTGGCTCGGAGAGCGATCATAGGCGCGGGCGAGAAACTGATAGCAGCGCGGATCACCGGGGCTGAGATCCACCGCCTTGAGGAGGGCCTCGACCGACTGCTCGTAGAGGCCGCGGGCGTAAAGCGCCATGCCCAGACCAATCTGGAGTCGGGGCGAACCGGGATAGCGCTCAGTGGCGAATTTGAAGACGTTGACGGCGGGCTCATAGGTCCTGTGCAGAAGAAGTTCGCCACCCCAGGCGAAGAGATTATCGTCGCTGGGATCGAGGTGCGCAGCCGTTTCATAATCGTGGGCTGCGGCCAGGTAATTTCCCTGCTTTTCGTCGACCTGGCCCAGCAGGTTGTGCATCTCGCCCGTCCGATCCTGCACCAGCAGGCTGGCAGCGACCTTGTGCGCGTCGTCGAGACGACCCGTGAGGAAATCGGCCATCGCCAGATCGTAGCCGTTGTCGTAGGCGACGGGGTTGATCTGTTGCGCTCGCGCGAGCAGCGGACAGGCCTGCGCGAGATTGCCGGCCCGGATATAGAACTCACCCAGATTATGGTTGGCGGTGTAGTTATTCGGCTCCAGTTCGAGCGCTTTGCGGAATTGTTCCCCGGCGAGCTTCACTTCTCCGGCGTGGGTAAGGGTAGCGGCCAGGTTCGTCCGGGCCGCTGCGTAATCCGGCCGGATGCGCACCGCAGCTTCGAGCTGGTCGATGGCCTTTGCATCCTCCGAAAGCGCAGCGTAGCTCATCCCCAGCAGCTCGTGCACTTCAAAGTTATTCTTCACCCTGGGCAGGAGCTGTTCCAGTTGTGTTGCCGCCTGAGCATAGCGTCCGGCGTTGTAGTCCGCCGCCGCCGACTGAAACTGCCGATCCAGTTCCTTTGCCTCGGTGTCCGCGGGTCTCGCGGAGGTCACCCATACCAGAAGAAAAAAAGCAGTCGCCAGCCGGAATGGGGCCCACCTGCTCACAGCTCACCTCCATCATTGGCGCGTGAGCGAAGCGCATCGTAAAAATAGCTCCGGAAAGGCGCCGCACAGGCGGGGCCTTTCCGAGGTCACTTGATCTTACCTCAGTAGTACAGCTTCAGAGCAAACTGGATCTCACGCGGGTCGTAGGGATCGAAGCGGGTGGATCCGATCTCGCCGAAGGTCGTGCTGTTGTACGTCCCGGAGCCCCCAATCGATACCACACCGTTGCCTCCGAAGTTTGGCGCGTTGAAGGTCGGATGGTTGAGGATATTGAAGAACTCCGCCCGGAATTGCGCCGACCATCGCTCGTTGAGCTGGATCGCCTTAAAGGTGGAGAAGTCGAAGGTGCGCAGACCGGGCCCCGGAATCTGCCCAGCCGTCTGGCCCAGAGCTGCGGCGCCGGTCAAAGCAACGCATCCCGTCGGCGTGGGCGGCGAAACCCCCAGCTCGCAGGGCTGGTTAAAGGCGGCTGCGTTGCCAATCCAGTTCAGTTGCCCATTCTTGTCCTTGTAGAGTCCGAGTTTGGGATCGCCAGTCAGCAGATCGTTGCAGCCCAGGCCCGCCGCTGTCCCGTCGGGACAGCCGAAATTGATCGGTTGGCCACCCTGCAGGGTCGTGATCCAGTTCACTGACCAGCCGCCAATGAAGTCGTTTCCGACTTTGCCGACACTGTTGGCCAGCATTTTGCCCTGGCCGAAGGGCAACTGATACAGGCCGCTGAAGTGGAGCACCTGACGGACATCAAAATCGGCCAGAGCCCAATCGAACGGCAGACCCAGGCCTGGGACATCCAGGGCGCGTACCGTATTGGTACTTCCGCCGTTCAGCAGGTCGCCGGCGTCGGTCAGGGTCTTCGAATAGGTGTAGCCGAAGAGAAATTGGAGGCCATTCTGGAGCTGCTGGACCGCCTGGATCTGGACGCCGTTGTAGTCGCTCCTTCCGATCGTCTCCTGATAGCTCATCCCGTGCGAGAAATCGGGCCACGGAACCGCATTCGTCGTACTGGCGGTAGCCGCCAGAATCTGACTCACGTTGTTGGTGCTCAAGCCGGTCTGGAGATCCTCACCCTGCGTGAAGACGTATCCGATCTGAGCAGACAAACCGCGGTTGATGGCGTACTGGAACGTGAGGTTCGCGTTCTGATTGCGCGGAGTGACCCAGTTGAACTGAGCCCCCTCCAGCCCAAGACCCTCGGCATTCACGTCGGCGGGTGTGAACCCGATACACGACATCCCGGACTCAAGGGTATACGTGCCGCCGGGGCTCGCGGTCTTGCAACCGGACCAGGGCGTGTTGTACCCGATGGGGGAAACATCCTGTAGTCCGTTCGGACTGCCCGGTGGAACTTCCGGACTGTATGAGAAGTTGTACACGAACGGGTAATTCTCGCCGATGTTCGGAGAGTACCCTTGATTCTCAAACGAGTTGTAGAAGATGCCATAACCGCCACGTATTACCAGCTTCGGCGTCAACTGGAATGCAAAGCCGACCCGGGGCGCAAAATTGTCCTCCTGGGTCAGCACCAGCCCGCGCCCGTACTTGTTGGTCTCCTCCAGGTCGATTCCGTCTTTCGCCAGCAAATCGATAAACCCTTCGCCGGCCAGCGACGGATTGTTGGCCGTCGAAGATAAAGTGCGGTTATCCTTCCCGGTGGCCGGGATCAGGTACGTCGGCGTACCGCCGTTCAGTGCGCTGGGCACGAAGTTTGCCTGGCCGCCGTTGGTTTCCTGAATCGGTCCGAAGTAATCCCAGCGCAGACCCAGATTCAGCGTCAGCTTCGGTGTCACCTTCCAGTCGTCCTGCAGGTAAAGCGCCGTATACGTCTTGTAATCATAGGTCGTGTTGATGTTGGAGGCATTGATCGAGTCCGACCCGCCCGAGTAATTGACGCCGTTTGGAACCGTCGCCGTGGTCGGGCTGATCAGAAACTGTCCGATGCCAACGTTGCCTTCGCTCGTGTTTGGTACGTCCACGAACTGGCCGTTATAGTCGAAATTCCCGCGCGAAAATGCCGGTTGCAGCGTGTCGAATTTGATGTGCTGCGACTCGACTCCCATCTTGAAGTTGTGCTGCCTCCAGATCCGCGTGAAGTCGTCGGTCAGTTGCAGCGTTTGGCTGATTTCGTCGGAAGGCAGGAATGAATTGCTGCCCAGCGTGGACATGCCGCCAATATCGTACTCGGGAAGGCCGCCGTTCTCCGTCGACTGCGGAATGCCCTGGATGCCAAATTCCCCCGGGAGGCCGGAGACGTCGCCCTCCGGACCGTAACGGGTGGTGTGCAGGTGGTTGAAGCCGACACGCGCCACATTGATCGTGTTGGACGAAAAGACGTGCGTCCATGCTCCAGCCGACTGGTTGGAGTGCGCTGTCTGGATGCCCTCCTGGAATCCGCCGCCGTCGGCGATGCCGCCGAAGGGCCCGGGAATGTATTGCGGATCGTCCACGTAGCTCAGACGGTAGAAAACCTGGTTTTTTGTCGAGGGATCGTAGTCTCCACGGATATCGAAGGCGTTGCGGTGCTCGAACAGGTTGGGGTGTGACGTGAAATTATCAAACGTGGCGCCCGTTGTCGGCGCCGGATACACATTCAGCAGCTTAACGGCATTGGCATCCAGCCGCGCTCCTGGAATCTGATTCAGGTCAGCACACGTGGAGAGATTGTAGGTCATTGTCCCAGGTCCGCAATCCGTGCTGAAGGCGTCACGCACGTAGCCTGTCGTTGTGGCAACCAGCCCGGATACCGGATCCACCGAACCCGCTGTGACCGATCGCGTGGTGGCCGGATCGAGGATGGTGCCCTGGGCGAAACTACGACCCAGATCGTCCGTCAAAGGCGCAGCGCTGGTCTGTGCTGAGATCAGCTGCGACAGGTTGGTATAGCCGCTGGCGGTCATTTGCGCGGTGGGCACCGTAATGCCGGACTCGACCTGACCCAGTACGCGCCGCAGTCCTTCATAGTCGCCGAAGAAGAAGACCTTGTTCCTGACGATAGGGCCGCCGATGGTGGCTCCGAACTGATTCTGCTGCAGGGCGCCCTTGGCAAGTCCATTCTGGTCTTCAAACCAGTCGGCCGCGTCGAGTACGCGGTTGCGGAAGAATTCCCACACGTCCCCATGCACCTCGTTGGTGCCGGCTTTGATCGTCGCGTTCAGCACCGCCCCGCCTGCTCGTCCGAGCTGGGCACTGAAGTCCGCCGTCTGCACCTGGAATTCCTGAATCGCATCCACAGGAGGCAGAACGATGAAGTTGGTTCCGTTCAGGAAATCCACCGTGTCGGAATTGTTGTCAATTCCATCCAGCAGGTAATTGTTCTGAGCGGGTCGCAGACCATTGGCGGAAAAGGCTCCGTTCGCCGCGTTGCCGCGCGTATCAGCCTGGGGCGTCTGCATGCCGGCGCCCAGCTGCGCCAGAAAGGTGAAGTTCCGCCCGTTCAGGGGCAAAGAGTTCACCTCCGTGGATCCGATGGTGGCGCCTACGGAGGATTGCTCCGTCTGCAGCAACGGGGGCGCGCTCGTCACCTCGACGGTTTGGGTGGCCGTGCCGGGCTTCAGGGCTATGTTGATTTGAAGGGTCTGGTTGACGGTCAGGGTGACGTTGGTCTGCGTCGTAGTCGCAAATCCCGGGGCCGCTACGGTGACGTGATACTGCCCGATCCTGACTGGCGAGAAAGTGTAGACGCCGGCGCCGTTCGTTCTTGACTGCAGAGCCAGGCCGATGTCGGTATTCAGAAGCGTCACCTGTGCTCCGGGCACAACTGCACCGGTTTGGTCCGCAACGACTCCGGTGATGGTTCCTTCATCGACCTGGGCAAAGGTTTGTCGCTCGGACAGCAACAGTAAAGACAAACCAGCTAGAACAACGCAGCCAGACTTACCGATCCAACGCACAGAATTGCGCCGTGTGGCCATCCGAGTCTCCTCCATAAACTGCGTGAGCCCTGATCGTGAGCCCTGATCGTGCGCCCTGATACTGTTGTTTTTGTTCGATTCTGTTCGAATGGCCTCAACTGGGGACACAGGGGAAGGCAATCGAAACAGAACGCGTTCTCTTCTTACCGCTGCGGGGTTCCTGCCCTGAGTACAGCCTGCATGGAAACGGTTACACTCAAGCGGCAAAACTGTAGTACACACAGCGACCCCTTGTCAATCGAAAGGTGGAGACGAACCTCCTCCTCCCGTCTTCTGCGGCTTCGCACGCGCCCGGAATGCGGGCCGAAAAATTGGCTGAACGGCCCCGCGCACAACACGTAAAGCGGCCGGAAACGATAAGCGCTCCGAGGGTGCTATCCTGCGTGAGCCACAGGTGCTCAAATCCAGGATGTCGGCGCCAGGAGATAAAACCCAGACCATTTCACGGCGGAATCTGCTGAAGGGCATGGGACTCGCGCCGCTGCTCCTCCGGCCAGCGTCTTTTCGAGGGTTCCCGTTCCTCTCCCGAATTCCAGAGACCGCTTTGGAATTTGCACTCCCTTATGCGGACATCCGCCTGACGCCGCACTATCCGGCACAGTCTCCACTGGCCGATCTTTTTCGCCTCGTTCCTGCCGGTTCGGATAATTACCCCACCGAGAAGTACGCGGTGGAAATCGAATCGCACTTACACGAATGGAGCAGCAATCTGAGATCTTCGTCGCGCGATGTCGCGTCGCTTGCCCCGTATCTGGATTCGGCGGTCGAAGCCTGCTGCCTCGATCCCTCTAAAGAGACCCTGTTGCGTTCCGGTTTCGGATTTGACGTGGTCAGAAGAGAGTTCGGTGCAGCGGTTCAGTCCGGACGTGACCCATTTCTGGCGCAGCTGAAGACCTGGCTGGAACCAGCAGCGTCAGTGGAAACGGCCGAGTTCGAAATCTACGGCATCGAGCAAACCGGCAGCGAACCCCTGACCGTGCGCGCGGACATTCGCTACGACATCGCCGCCACCCGGCACGATGGACGTCGTGAGGAACGCGCCGGGGCGTGGCGAACCGAGTGGGTTTGCGCCACGCCGGGAGCGTGGAAGGCTCGCCAATGGCAGGCGAGCGAGGAAACGCTCAGCGTCGCCAGTGGTCCGGTTTTTCTGGACGTGACCCCACAAGCCATGGCGGGCGCTGATTCCTGGAAGACCCAGCTGGCCCACGGTGTGGATTACTGGAGGACCGTACTCGACGGGGCCTGCGGGGTCGACATTTACAACAACTCCGGGGTGGCCGTGGGAGACTTCGACAACGACGGCTTCGACGACTTCTACATTTGCCAACCGGCCGGGCTTCCCAACCGCCTGTACCGAAACCGTGGCGACGGCACGTTTGAAGATGTGACTGACCGAGCCGGCGTCGGGGTGCTGGACAACACGCCCTGCGCGCTGTTCGCCGATTTCCGTAACGTGGGGCTGCAGGATTTGGTCGTGGTAACCGCAGCCGGGCCGCTCCTGTTCCTGAATCAAGGCGACGGAAGTTTTTCGCTCAGGCGGGACGCGTTTCAGTTTGCGCGGCCTCCTCAGGGCTCTTTCACCCATGCCGCGGCCGCGGACTATGATCGCGACGGCCGGCTCGATCTCTACTTCTGCACATACATGTACTATCTCGGCCTCGACCAGTATCACTATCCGGTTCCCTACTACGACGCGCGAAACGGGCCGCCCAACTGTCTGCTGCGCAACCAGGGGAACGGAACGTTTGTAGAGACGACGGCCGCGGCGGGCCTCGACGCAGAGAACAATCGCTACAGCTTCGCCTGCGCGTGGGGCGATTCCCGCGGAAACGGCCTGCCCGATCTCTTCGTCGCCAACGATTTCGGAACCTCGCAACTCTACCGCAATAACGGCGATGGCACCTTCAGTGATGCTTCAAAAGCTGCCCAAGTGGAGGGCGTGGGCGCGGGCATGAGCTGCGCATGGTCCGATTTCGATAACAGTGGGCGCCAGAGCGTCTACGTGGCAAGCATGTGGGAGGCGGCAGGGCAAAGGATCTCCATGCAGAAGCAGTTTCATGCTGCGGCCCCGGAGACCATTCGCGCACTCTATCGGCGCCACGCGCGCGGCAACGCGCTCTACGGCAACCAGGGCGATGGCACTTTCCGCAACCTGGGGCACGAAGCCGGCGTGGAGATGGGGCGATGGTCGTGGTGCTCGGATTTCTGGGACTTCGATCACGACGGATATCCGGATCTCTACGTCGCCAACGGCTACATCTCCGGGCCGGACCTGGGAGATCTTGCCAGCTTCTTCTGGCGTCAGGTGGTGGCGAAGTCGCCCGAGGACGCTACCCCCAACGAAGGCTACGAACGGGGATGGAGCGCCATCAACGAACTGATCCGATCGGACAGTACGTGGCACGGCTACGCGAGAAACGTCATGTTTGCGAACAATCGTGACGGGACTTTCTCTGAGGTTTCCGCGCCTGCAGGTTTGGACTTTCGCGACGATAGCCGCGCCTTCGCTCTCGCTGATCTGGATCATGACGGGCGCCTGGAGATCATCCTGAAGAATCGCAATGCTCCCCAGTTGCGCATTCTGCACAACGCCCTGCCGGATATCGGCGCGTCGGTCGCGTTTCGTCTCCGCGGGCAAACCAGCAATCGCGACGGCATTGGCGCAGCCGTCACAGTGGAGTCGGGAACGCTTCGCCAGACAAAATACCTTCAGGGTGGTTCGGGCTTTCTCGCCCAGCACTCCAAAGAGGTTTTCTTCGGCGTGGGAAAGACGCAGTCAGGCGTGCAGACGACGGTTCGCTGGCCCAGCGGCCTTACGCAGAAATTCGAGAACCTGCCTGTTAACCATCGAATTGAGCTGGAGGAAGGCTCGAATTCCTTTGTAGCGAAGCCGTACTCCGCAACGCCCGTTGCCTGGTCGCAGGCCGGCGCGCCGCAGCCGGTGGAGAGGCTGCCCCACCGCGCTGACAGCTGGCTGCTGGAGCCGCTGACAGCTCCGGATTTTTCCGCGCCGGACGCGACCGGGAGAACGCACGATCTGCGCAGCCTGCGGGGCAGCTTCGTACTTTTGCATTTCTGGGCAACGACGAACCCGCAGTGCCGCGAGCAGCTTAAGGCGCTCCAGCTGCATCGGTTCGCTCTCGCGGCCGGACGAGTGGAGATACTGGCGGTGAATCTTGACGATCCCGCCGCACAGGAGTCAGCGAAACTGCTGGCCGCGCAGGAGGGGCTTAGTTTTCCAGTTGTATTCGCCAGCGAAGAGTTAGCAGGCATCTATAACATCACCTGCAGCTACCTGTTCGACCGGCGCAGGGATCTGGTTATTCCCACATCGCTCCTCATCGACCCACAGGGACGAATCATCAAGGTGTATCAGGGCGCTATTGATCCAGTTCAACTGTCCGAGGATGCGCGGACGGCTCCTCACACGGCCGCCGAGCGCATGCGGCGAGCGCTGCCATTTCGCGGAGAGCTTTTGCAGGGCTCCTTTCTGCGCAATGACTTCACCTATGGCGTAGCTCTTTTTCAACATGGCTATCTGGATCAGGCCGAGCTGTCTTTCCGTGAAGTTCTCGCGCACAAGCCCGACGATCCCGAGGCGTACTACAATCTCGGGACGCTAAGTCTGCGACGAAATGATTTGCAGCAGGCGCGAAAGTATCTGCAGCAGACTGTGAAACTGCGGCCCGACTACCCCGAGGCGTGGAATAACCTCGGCATGATCTCGGCTCAGGTGGGTGAACCGGACGAAGCGGTGCGGGATTTTGAGCAGTCGTTGCTGCTTCGTCCAGGCTACGCCATCGCATTGTTGAACCTGGGCAACGTGTACCGGCGCCAGAGAAATTTCGCCAAAGCCGAGCAGTGTCTGCAAGAGGCGGCTGCCACGCAGCCGGACGATCCAGCAGTGAATTACAGCCTCGGAATGCTATATGCCGGGCAGAATCGGGAACAGACCGCGGTCGCCTATTTCAACAAGGCGATCGCTCTGCGCCCCGACTATCCCCAGGCGCTCAATAATCTCGGGGTTCTGTTGGTTCACATGCAGAATTACGAGCAAGCCGAGGTGCAGTTCCGAGCCTGCATCCGACTGGTACCCGCATTTGATCAGTCATATCTGAACCTCGCCGGCCTCTACGCGATGCGCGGTGAGACACTGCAGGCGAAGGAAGTATTGCAGCAGCTGTTGCGCATCCAGCCCGGCAACCAGAGCGCGCGGCAGGCGCTGGGAATGCTACAATCGGCGCGCTGAATCGGCGCCGGAAAGCGGCCTGCGATGGAGACGGAGACCTTGCACCAGCAACAGAATAACGCCGGGAGGAGCGCATGGCGTGTGGCTGGGGCCCTGCTCCTGATTCCCGTTCTGCTTTCGGACCGCGGGACAAACGCGCAGGCTCAAAGCGCGGGTACTTCTAAAGAGCTGCAGGCCATTGAAGTTCAGGTGCGCCAGGGAAATCTCGATCAGGCCAAATCCACGCTCCTCGCAGTCATCGCGCGGAACCCCTCCAGCGTCGAAGGCTATAACCTGCTGGGAATCATCGACAGCGAACAGCAAGATGATGGGGGAGCGCTCGCGGCATTCGAAAAAGCCCTGCAGCTGGCGCCCGGCTCGGTTCGGACACATAACAATTTGGGAAATTTGTATCTGAGCGAGAAACATCTCGACCTGGCGGAGCAGGAGTTTCGGACCGCCATTCGTCTGGATCCGCGCGATCCGGACAGCAGCTTCAATCTGGCCTCGCTGCTCATGGCGCGCGGAAAGCCGCGGGAGGCAGTCATTTACTTCGAGCGGGTGCATCCCGCAGACCGCGAGTCGCGTCTGGGGCTGATCGAGGCCTGCCTGCGTAGCGGTCGCACAGCCGACGCCCTGCGCATCGCCGCGTCGCTTTCCGCTGATAACGGCAGTGACGTCAAGCTCCACTTTACTCTCGGAGTTCTGCTCGCCGGCCAGGGGCAGTACCCTCCAGCGGAGCTGGAACTGCAAAAAGCCGACGCTCTGCAGCCCGATACTTTTGAGATTATCTTTAACTTAGGCCAGGCCTATCTTCTCGATAAGCAGTATTCCAGGGCAGAGCTGCAACTGACCCAGGCGCTCCGGCTTCAGCCGGATTCCATCTCCGCGCTCTATCTGCTCGCGGAAACGCACTGGAAGCAGTCGCAGCCGCTGGATGCTCTGGAGTTACTCGTGAAGGCGCACAAGCTCGCGCCGAAAAATACTGACATCGTTCTCCTCATGGCGCAGATCAGCATGGCACAGGGTTATTTCGAGGATGCGATTCCTCTACTGCAAGGCGGTCTCGAGATTGATCCGCAGCGGTCTGATCTTCGATCCGCGCTCGGCGAGAGCTACTTCAAGGCCGATCAGATGGAGAAGGCGATCCACGAATTCCAGACAGTAGTAGCCAGCGACCCATCGCCCCGCGCGTACTCCTTTCTCGGTCTGGCTCATACCTATCTCGGACAGTATGACCTCGCAAAGCAGGATTTTCGGAATGGACTCCGCCTCGATCCCCACAGCAGTTTTTGCATGTTCAATCTCGGCTATATCGCCGAAAGGCAGGGCGATACCACGACCGCCGCTGCGACCTTCCGGCAGGTACTCGCCTCGGACCCACACTTTGCGGATGCTCTGCTCGAGTTAGCCAGCCTGGATATCGAATCAGTACACTACGCGGAAGCTGAGGCTTTACTCACACGGTATATCAAGGTTAGTAACACCCCCGCACCCGGATACTACAAGCTATCCGTCGTGGAGAGGAAACTGCACAGACCGGCCGAGGCCAACCGCGCTCTCGCACAGTTCGAATACTCTTCGCGCAGCGCTGCGACCAATTCCTACCTTTATGAGGACTTATTCGACTATCTCGACAATCGATCAAAACTTTCCGCGGGGGCACGGGAGCAGCAGGATCTCGCCCAGCTGATCGATCAGAGTAAAAAGCATCCCGACCAGCCGGAGATTCTCTATATGCTGGCGCAGGCTTACCTGCGCACCGGGAATGTGGACGAGGCGAGGAATACAATCGCCCTGCTCGACCAGCTGCGAGCCGGCGACTACCGAACTCTGACCGGCGCGGGCGTGCTTCTCGCGCGCTTTCGTCTGTACGATGATGCCATCCGTCAGTTCGACGCCGCGCTCCAGTCGAATCCTGATTCCGACGACGCGAAGTTCGACCTTGCCAATGCCCTTTTCCGCAAGGGCCAGTATGCGGAAGCCCTCGATGTCTGCCAGCGCGTTTCCGACCAGGAGCGCGGCGACGACGCCTACCTCGCGCTGGTCGGCGATATTTATGCCCATCTGGGGCAGACGGCGCGTGCAGAGCAGAACGATCGCGGCGCAATCGAGCGCAGCCCCGACAACGACCAGAATTATCTTTCTCTGGCGTTGCTCCAGTTTCGCGAAGGTGACTTTGCCGCTGCGAAGCATACCCTGCTGGAGGGCCAGGCGCACGTGCCCGCCTCTGGAAAAATTCTTTGGGGGCTGGGGGTCGCTTCGGTGATGCAGGGCGATACTGCCGCCGCCGCGAAGGATTTCGAAAAAGCTGTGGATTTGCTACCGGAGTGGCCGGGAAGCTATTCGATGCTGGGCATCTTTTATTTTCAGACCGGCCAGATCACGCAGGCCAGAGAAGTGCTGGATCGCTTCCGCCAAAGCGGCGCACAAGGAGGTCTGGACGTGAGTCGCATCGAACAGGTTCTGGACGCGGCGCCGCAGACCAATGCTTCCGCCAACTCTCCGTTGCCCATGGAGAAACGCGAACAGCTGTTGCAGATGGCTCTGCTCCTCGCCGGACGGACCCTCTAGCCGTGAAGACCGAGAACCTCGGCTGGGCCTGCCGCGCAAAATCCTGAATGAAATCCGGAATGATCGGACAAACACGTCGATGGACTTGTTGGCTGGCACGAGAGCCGTTAGCAACTGGGAGAACCCCTGGCTCTGGACTTTGGGGTGTCGCGGATAAAGTTGATGGGCGTTTATACTTGCGTCGCTCTGAATTGTGCCTGAAGAAGGGGCCAATTTGTGAACGCGTTGCGTTGGTTGCGCTCGCGAGACTGACGACTGCCTGGAGACGAAATGAAAACGGTATCACGCCGGGACATGTTGAAGGCCGGGTTGCTTGCACCCGTGGCGGCGGCGGCACAGGGGATGGGTCCAATCGGCGCGGTTGCGATGCATGCGGCGGCGCAACAGGAACCGGCGCCGCTTGCAATGGGTGAGCGCGCCGAATCCGTAAATCCAGGCGCAGGGCGCGAGCGGCTTCTCCTGGATTTTGGGTGGCGCTTCCACTTCGGCAACGCGAACGATCCCGCTATGGATTTCGGCTTTGGGGGCGGGCGCGGCGGCAATTTCCAGAAGACGGGCGGCTTTATTGCTGCCAGCTCGCTGGCCTTCGACGACGGCGACTGGCGCGAGGTGGATTTGCCGCACGACTGGGCGATCGAGCTGCCTTTCGAAAATGATCCGGCGCTGGCCAGCAAGGGATTTTATCCGCTGGGACGAAATTATCCCGAAACCAGCGTGGGCTGGTATCGGCGGGTGTTTGAGATTTCCGCTGCGGATGCGGGCAAGAGAATCAGCCTGGAATTCGATGGCGCCTACCGCGAAACCATGGTGGTGTTCAACGGTTTCTACATCGGTGTGCACAGCGGCGGATACGATCCCTTCCACTTCGACGTAACCGACTTCGTCTATCCGGGCCGGAAGAACGTCCTGCTGGTGCGCGTGGATGCCACACTGAGCGATGGCTGGTTTTACGAGGGAGCGGGCATCTATCGCCACGTATGGCTGGTTAAAAAGCATCCCGTGCATGTGAAGCAGTGGGGAACATTTGTATCCGCTAACGTTACGAATGGCGACGCGACCCTCTCGATCCGAACCGAAGTGAACAACGACGGCAAGGATGTGCAAACCGCGCGCGTGACCTCAACGATTCTCGATCCCTCCGGTACGCCCGTAGCAAGAGCGGCGGCGCCTCCGGTGTCTATCGAATCAGGGGGAGACCAGACTTACGAGCAGACGATCGTGGTGGGACGGCCGCTGCTGTGGTCGCTCGAAGAGCGCAACCTCTACAAGCTGGTGACCGAAGTGAGCGCGCGGGGCGAGATCGTGGATCGCTGTGAAACGCCGTTTGGCATTCGCACCATCGAATTCAATCCGCACAAGGGGCTCTTTCTGAACGGCAAATCGGTCAAGGTGAAAGGCACCTGCAATCACCAGGATCACGCCGGGCTGGGTGCCGCGCTGCCCGATGCCGTCCAGTACTATCGCGTTCGCAAGTTGCAGGAGATGGGCTGCAACGCGATGCGCACCTCGCATAACCCGCCCACGCCGGAGCTGTTAAATGCGTGCGACGAACTGGGGATGCTGGTGTTCGACGAGACGCGGATGATGTCGTCGAATCCCGAGGGCCTGGCCCAGTTCGGCGATCTGGTGAAGCGCGACCGCAATCATCCCAGCGTCTTCATGTGGTCGATGGGAAATGAAGAAGGCCAGGCGAACACGGACACGGGACTGCACATCCTGACCGCGATGAAGGCTGTGGCCACCGCGTACGACGGCACCCGCCCTGTGTCCATCGCGCCTATCCGCGCGATTGGCGTGGGCGGCCTGGTGGAGTGCGACGTGATGGGCTACAACTACATGGACCCGCAGGCCGAGACTTATCACAAGGCGCATCCCGACAAGCCGGTGATCGGTACGGAAACCGTGAGCGCGGTGGGCACGCGCGGGATTTACGTTACGGATTTCGAGAAGGGCTTCGTGGGCTCGTACGATCCTTACACCACGACCGGACGTGCGTCGGCCGAAGGCTGGTGGCGCTTTTGCAATGCACAGGAGTGGCTGGCCGGAGGGTTCGTGTGGACGGGATTCGATTATCGCGGCGAGCCCTCGCCCAATGGATGGCCCAACATCAGCTCGCAGTACGGCATCATCGACACCTGCGGTTTCCCCAAGGATTCGTTCTTCTACTACCAGTCGTGGTGGACTGCGTCGCCCGTGCTGCACCTTTTTCCCCACTGGAACTGGCAAGGGATGGAAGGCAAAGAGATCGCGGTGTGGGTGTATTCGAATCTCGACAGCGTGGAGCTGTTTCTGAACGGAAAGAGCCTGGGCGCAAAGGATGTCAGGAAGGATTCACACGTGGCCTGGGTTGCCCCCTGGGCGCCCGGCGCGATCGAGGCTCGCGGCTCGAAAGGCGGCCAGGTGGTGATGACCGCGAAGCGCGAGACGACCGGTGCTGCCGTCAGCCTGGTGCTGAAACCCGACCGGCAGGAGTTGTCGGCCGATGGCGAGGACGTGGCTATGTTCACGGTCGGAGTGCAGGACGCCCAGGGCCGCGTCCTGCCCATAACCGACAACGTCGTGAAGTTTCGCGTCGCGGGGGCCGGAAAGCTGATTGGGGTCGGGAATGGAGATCCCACCGATCACGAATCGGACCGGGGCACTGTGCGCAAAGCGTTCTGCGGGTATTGCATGGCGCTGGTCCAGTCCGCGAAGACGGCGGGAAGCATTACCGTGGAGGCCGAGTCTGCGGGACTCACTGCAGCCAGCGCGACCATTCAGGCGAAAGAGGTGCCGCTGCGTCCGCAGATCGCCCCATGGAAGCGGGAGGTCCCGGTGGGCCCGGGCATCACGGGCCTGTGGAGACCGATCGCAGGTTCGAGCGGCGCGACTGGGCTGCTGGCATTCTTCGTCGGCGACGGGACGACTGTATTTACGCTCCGGCAGCAGGGAAGCACGCTCACGGGCAGCGTGGAGGGCGCGGGCGGCGGGTTCTTCGGCGGAAGCGATGCAGGCATCCCGATCACCGACGGCAAGGTGGATGGCAACAACGTCTATTTCAAAGCCGGAAACAACACGTACTCGGGAACGGTGGAGGGAGATCAGATCGAGTTGCAGCGCGCGGTGGAACTGGGCTTTCCATTGTCACAGCCAGAGGGGCCTCTGGGAGCGCGCCCGGCAGTTGGACCGCCGCCCGACGGATCGGATCCATCGAGGAGTCCAAACATGCGATTCCCCACCAGCATATCGGTGGTTTTGCATCGGGTGGAGCGCTAATCGAGATCAACTCCCGATTGTGACAGCAACTCTGCTTTCATCACCCGAAGTGATCTCAATAGTCAATTACAGGACACCGCATGGGACACTGGAAATACTCGCAATTGTGCCTCGCTTTTCAACCCTATGGCGGTTTAGCAATTCTCTCTCTTCCCCGGCTCCAGCGTAATCTTGAAATTCGATGACGAAATTGACCCCACCCGTGGTCATGTATGGCTCGCTGATCGCAGCGACAGCGGCCGCGAAACCCTTGTAGTGCTTTTCGTCCACCACATCGAACTCCAGGTAGACATGCGAGAAGGTTCCAGGAGCGAAGATGCCAGCCTGCGCTGTATGCATGCCAGAAGTATAGCGAGCACGTTGTCATAGAGTTAACGACACAGACGAGAGAAGCCACGAAGCAAGTCCACATTCTGACCGAGGTAACATGAATTTGGCCTATTTCGGACTTCAAAGAAAGTCGGTGACGAAATCCGGAATCAGAAGCGGCTGGTTCTATAGAGATCACGCGTCGAGTAGTGGCATATGCAACTAAAGAAGGATTGGGAGTAACACCTCTATTGGGTAGCATTTAGCTGACTCCGCGTGATTCCCCCAGGAAACGTGAGAGAAGTCCCTCGCTGCGAAGATTTCACGCGAGTCAAACCTGTCTGAGAAGAGAATCGTGCCGACCCGTGTCAAGGCTCTCGTCGGGGTTGTTGTGGCTGGGGCCATCGCGAGTTTGTCCGTCGTTCGCGGGTATCCCGCACAGCACTGGATTTACTTCTCCGTTTATCTCGTCGTGATCCTTCTCAGCTCCGGCATGAAGGTTGCTATGCCAAAGAGCGAAGGGACCATGTCAGTCAATTTCCCCTTCATCTTTCTGGGAATTCTTCAGCTCTCTCCAATTCAGGCGGTCTGCCTCGCAGTCTGCAGCGTGATCGCGCAGTGCCGATTCCGAGTTGTAAAGTCGTTCACCATCGTTCAGATTCTCTTTAACGTTGCGAATGTCACAACGGCAACCACCCTCGCCTGGTGGACGTTTGCCGCCGTCATTCGCGTACACGCGGAGAGTGCGCCGGTGCTGGCTCTCGCGGCCAGTGTCTACTTTCTGGCCAACACGGTTCCTGTAGCCGTGGTGCTGGGATGGGTCTCGGATACGTCGCCATTCATGCACTGGCGCCAGGAATTCCTGTGGTATCTGCCTTTTTATCTTGTGGGCGCCATGCTGGCGGTGCTGGCCGACTTCATCGGCATCCATTTCGGCTGGCTCACTTCTCTGCTGTTGATCCCAATGGTCTACACAGTGTATCGGGCTTATTGCGCCCAGATGGCAATGGTGCACGACCGCGAAGAACATATCCGGGAAGTTGAAGCGCTGCACATGCGTACCATCCAGGGTCTTTCGATGGCCATAGAAGCGAAGGACGAGGGCACGCACGATCACCTGATGCGGGTGCGTGTCTACGTTGAGGAACTCGGCAGGATCATGAACCTCGAGCCATCGCTGATCCAGGCGCTGCATACGGCGGCATTTCTCCACGACATCGGCAAGTTAGCGGTTCCGGAGTACATCATCAACAAGCCAGGCAAGCTTACTCCGGACGAATTCGAAAAGATGAAGATTCATCCTGTGGTGGGCGCCGAGATTCTGGAGCGGGTTAAATTCCCCTATCCGGTGGTTCCGATTGTCCGGGGTCACCACGAGGCGTGGGACGGCAGCGGGTATCCCGACGGCCTCAGGGGCGAAGAAATTCCAATTGGAGCGCGCATCCTGACCGTCGTCGACTGCTTCGACGCCCTCGCCTCCGAGCGCCCCTACCGGAGAGCGTTGCCGATTGAGGAAGCGATGGCTATCGTCAGCAGCAAGGCAGGAGCCCAGTTCGACCCGGCGATTGTCCGGCTGCTGGCGACGCATTATCAGGAACTGGAGAAGCTGGCCTGCAAACGAAGCCGTGAGATCGAGCCACTCAAGACCGGTATCTTCGTCGAGCGCGGCGCAGCTCCAGGTGCGGGATTTGAAGCCGGTCAAACCAGCGTAGCGGCGGGGCCGGGCGGCATCCCCGCTGCTTCGGCTGCCCGGATGCGATCACGCTACAACTCGCTTTCAGCTCTTGCCTCCGCTGTTCGCAAGCTGGGCATCGTCTTCGAAGACCGCCGCACCGGCAAGTCTTTGGGGGTTCGCGATCTTAGTGCCATGATGTCTGCGTGCCTTCGGCCGCTGATCGCCTTCGACTGCTTTGCAGTTTTCCATAAGTGCAACGACAGCGCGATTCTGCTCTATAAGAACGGCCCCTGGGCCGAAGCCTTCTCCGATGGCCCTCTCCCGGTGGGAACAGGACTCTCCGGCTGGGTCCTCGAAAGCGGACACCCGATAATAAACGGAAATCCGACCGTCGAGAGAAGTCTGCTGACAGGAGCCGGGCCGTTCTCGGCAAATAGCTCGGCACTCTCCATACCGCTCCTGGACTTAAGCGGTTCTATCTTTGGCGCTCTCACGCTCTATTCCCGTCACCCTGCGGCTTTCTCCAAAGAGCATCTGCTGATGCTGCAGGCGATTCAGGGCGAATTCACGCTGGCGCTGCAGAAGGCTCTTCCCGGCACGACCAAATCGCATCCGGTCGGCGAGCGCGTCGCGGACGCAGTTGAATCTCCACTGGCAGGGCTAACCACGTCATGAAGGCCGCCATCGCCGCCGTGCATTGGCTGGGAAGAATGCTCGTCATCGTGTTGCTGGTGGTCGTGGGATCGACGATTCTGGTACGCTTTGCGCCAGGCTATCTGACTGATGCGCGCGAGATGGACAGCCGCTACGCGGCTGCAGCACGGTCGGAGCTTTCAGCGGAAGCCGCCCGCAGCCGGTCGATTCCTCAAATGCTGCTGGCCGAGATGAGAGATGCCACCCATGGCGACTTCGGAACTTCCCGCCAGTTTGCAGTCCCCGTCTCAGAACTGATCGAGCCGCGGTTGGCAGTCAGCGGTGGTCTTCTTGCGCGTGGAATCGGCCTCGCGTGGATGGTGGCGCTGTGTGCCGCCTTGCTTTCCAGCGCCGGGCGGAAGCCGTCGCTGCTTCGGCGAGCACCCGCAACCGTACTGCTGGCCATCCCCACAGCTGCTCTGGCGACGTTTTGCCTGCTGGCAAATTGGGGAGGACCCGTGTTCGTGATGGCTCTGTTGCTGGCCGCGCGGGACTTCAAGTTCCTCGATCGCGCTCTGCGCACGGCATGGCAGGAACCTCATGTTCTGCAGGCGAGGGCCCAGGGCATTGGTACAAAACGTCTGCTCGTGGCACATATTGCACCCTCGCTGACGCCCCAGCTCGGCGCTCTGGCCTCTCTCTCCATCGTTACGGCGCTGAGCGCCCTGGTTCCCGTGGAAGTGATTTTCAACGTCCCGGGTGTTGGCGAGCTGGCGTGGAATGCCGCCCTCAACCGTGACCTGCCGGTACTGCTGGCGGTGATGATGGCGATGGCCGTGGCAGTTACATGCAGCGGAATGGCAACGCCGCGCGCCGCGGAGTGGGAGAGCGCATGAGGCTCCGTTATCCGATTCTCTGGCTGTTGCTGGGTCTGTTTGTGGCCGCGTCGGTCATCGTGTCGATGCCGGGCGCAGGTTATGCCCGGCAGGATCGCGATGCGACGCTGGCACCGGCATCGGCAAGCCATCCTGCCGGTACGGACGCGCTGGGCCGCGACCGGCTCGTGCGTGTGGCAGCCGCTTTCCTGCTCAGTCTTGCCGGCTCGGTTATCGCTTCTGCGCTGACCACGGTGGCTGCTGCGGGAGTGGGAACGCTGGCAGCGTTTGGTCGCGCCTCCATGGGATGGAGCTCGATGGTGGTCTGCGATGTGTTCCTCGCGCTGCCGTGGATGTTCCTGCTCATGATGGTGCGGTCGGCGTTGCCTCTCACTGCGTCGCCGGCGCGATCGGCGACGATTACGTTCCTGGTGCTCGCAGCACTGGGATGGCCAGCCAGCGCTCGTGCCGTTTACCACGGAGCCCTGCAGCTAAAGAGCTCGGACTGGATGCTCTATGCGCGTGCCGCGGGTCTGGACCGCGCCGGGATTGTCCGCCACGTCATTCCGAGTCTGTTCCATCTTCTGGTGCCGCAGTTCCTGATCACCATTCCCGCATTTGTCATGGCGGAGGCGAATCTCGGAGCCCTTGGCCTCGGGGTCGGAGAACCCCTGCCGTCGTGGGGTGGGATGCTGTTCGAGCTCAACAACTCCCCGATGCTGATGCAGACTCGTTGGGTCTACTTTCCCGTGGCCCTGCTCGTTGTGGTCTTGCTCCTTCTCGAAGGAGTGGCCGTGGAGGCCTGATCGCATGCTTTCCGCTCGTCGCATCCTCATCGTTTTTTCCGCGTTGCTGCCGATCGGACCCGCCACCATCGGTGCAGCCCAGGCGGCGCCGCGTCAGCCGGGAGAGCTGGCGTGGACGATTGGTTATGACCCGAAAACCTTCGATCCGGCAAAAGTGGACGATGAGGAATCGGAAACGGTGCGGTACCTCACCGCCGGAGTCCTGCTCCGATTCAATCGCCTCAGCCAGAAAGTGGAACCGGAGCTGGCACAGGCCTGGAGCATTTCGCCCGATCGAAAGACGATCACCTTCTCCCTTCGCCCGGGTCTCGAGTTTTCGGACGGAAGTAGCCTGACCGCGCGCGATGTAGCCTGGTCGCTGCGTCGCGTTCTTTCTCCGGTTACCGCCGCACCGGTGGCCGAGGAGTTCGTCTCGCCTGCGGGCGTCACGGTGGACGCACCCAATGACAAAACCGTCATTGTCCACCTCCCCCAACCGGTAATCGCTATCGAGAAGGTCTTCGACGAAATCGCCATTGAGCCCGCCGGCCGTCCCTCCGAGGGACGCGTTACCTCCGGACCATTCGTCGTCGCTGACTATCGCCGCTCCCTCTATGTCCGCCTTCACCGCAATCCTCACTTCGCGGAGAAAGACTCCTCCGGCAACCCGTTCCCTTACGCCACGGGCGTGCGCCTCGACATTCTGGAGAATACCGAGCAGGAAATCCGGCTTCTGCAGCGCGGCGACTACGATCTCATCGACAGCCTTCCACCGGACTATTTCGAGCTTCTGCGGAAACGAGCTCCCGCCCTGGTGCGTGACCTTGGCCCGTCTCTGAATACCGAACAGATGTGGTTCAACCAGGCGCCTTCTTCTCCGTTGCCCGCGTGGGAGCGGGAATGGTTTCAGAGCCGGGCCTTTCGGGTTGCCGTTTCGCAGGCCATCCATCGTTCCGACCTGGCGCGGATCGCCTATCTGGGCCATGCTACGCCGGCTTATTCGTTTATCTCTCCTGCGAATACAGTGTGGTACAACCGCTCTCTCGCCACTCCGCGCACTGGCCTTGAGGCGGCCAAGACTGGATTGGCAGCGGCGGGCTTCCGGCTGCAGGGAACGGTGCTCACTGACGCCGCCGGCCATCCGGTGAAGTTTTCGCTTCTCACTAATACCGGCAATGCGGCCCGCGAGAAGATGGCGACTCTAATCCAGCAGGATCTCGCTGCTCTGGGTATGCAGGTCACCGTCGTGACTCTGGACTTTCCCGCGCTCATCGAGCGGCTGATGCACACGCAGGACTACGAAGCGTGCCTGCTCGGCATCGAAAACGTCGATCCCGAACCGAACGCCATGATGAACATCTGGCTGAGCTCGTCACCCAACCATCAATGGAATCCTTCTGAGAAATCGCCGGCCACACCCTGGGAAGCCGAAATCGATCGGCTGATGAATCTGCAGGCCGCGAGTGCGATGGATTCGGAGCGAAAACAGGCGATCGATCGCGTGCAACAGATCGTCGCCGACCAGCAGCCCTTCATCTATCTCGTTTATCCCAATGCGCTCGTTGCTGTTTCGCCAAAGCTGCTGGGCGTACAGCCGGCAGTTCTGGAACCGCGGCTGACGTGGAACATCGAACAGCTTCGCATACAGGGGGCCCGGTGAACGACGACGCTCTGCTGCGGGTTCACCTCTCCGCCGGTTATTCCACCAGGGCCACGCTCTCCCGGATCCATTTCGAGTTACAGCAGGGCGAGGTTCTTGGTCTGGTTGGTTCCAGCGGCGCCGGGAAGAGCACGCTGGTCCTGTCCTTGTTGGGCTTGCTGCCGTGGCGGGGCGGACGAGTCACCGGTGAGGTGCTGCTGGGTGGACGAAATCTGCTGGAACTCTCTGAAAAGCAGTTGCGCAGCATTCGCGGCAGGGAGATTGCGCTCATTCCGCAAAGCCCCATGACCGCCCTCAATGCATCCATCAGCCTTCGGAGGCATTTTGAGGAGGCGTGGAATGCCCATGAGAAGCGGGGTCGCGCCGCTCTGGAGGAAAGAGTGCGGGGGCTGATGGCCGAGTCGCAGTTACCCTCCGATCCGGAATTCCTGCGCCGCCGGCCGCGCGAGATCAGCGTGGGACAGGCGCAGCGTGTTCTTATCGCACTGGCGCTTCTGCATCGCCCCGCACTCATCATCGCCGACGAGCCCACCAGCGCTCTTGATCCGGTGACGCAGTCGCAGATCGTCACTCTGCTGAGGAGCCTGAATCGCACGCATGGCATGACGCTCCTCTATATCTCGCACGACCTGATCTCCGTGATCCAGCTCTGCGATCGCGTTGCTGTTCTTCACCAGGGAGCAATCGTCGAGAACCTGCCCGTGGGACAACTTGGCGAAGCCCGGCACCCAGCGTCCCTGGCCCTCCTTAACGCTCTCCCGGTTTCCCCGGAAACTCTGCTGCGTTTTCGAGACAATGCCGTCGCCGACGCATTACCGCAGACACTCGATTACCTGCATAGATAACCGAGGTCCGGAGCACTTACCACGAGCTTGTCATTGCTCGCCTTCACCACTCGACGTACTTTACGACATGTGTAGGGCGGGCATCGTTCGTGGCCTCCCCAGAGGCAGATGCAGCCCGCGCGATCGACCCAGCAAGTTACCTCGGTGACTCGGAGATCGTATGATGTCTTGTTCCAGTGTTCGTCTGCCTATCGTTCTTGGTTGCCTCGCTGCTTTCACAGCGACGGCCTTTGCACAGGGGTCCTCTGTTCCCAACAGCAAAATCTCGCCCGATCTGGCCGCCTCCTCGTCTTCGACGGCGCAGCCGGTCATTATTCAGTACTACAATCCGCCATCTTCTCAGGAGACCGGATTGCTTGGCCTGCTGGGCGGCCTGCTCAACACTGTTCTGGGCACGATTAACGCCGTGGTCGCCAACGTCGTGCCGGCCCAGCTGAACACCATCGCCGCCGATCCCAACGTGAAATACATTTCGCCGGATCGATCTCTCGGTGCGAGCCAGGCGGGCACCATCACCTCGGCCGAGTT
>JASHPM010000462.1 GCA_030038115.1 Acidobacteriaceae bacterium
GCCTCTCCGCCAACGACATCATGGGCCACGCCAAAGGTCCCGACTCCCCCGACGAACAGCAGATGGTCGACGCCCTCGACACTCAGTTCGACACCTTCTTCACCTGGCTCGACAAAAACATTCCCGGCGGCCTCGGCAACGTCTGGATCGCCCTCACCGCCGACCACGGCGTCGCGCCCATCCCCTCCACCGCTGCCCAATACGGTCTCAACGCCGCCACTCTCAACCTCGACAAGCTCACCGACGCCCTCGACTACGCCATCAATATGAAGTTCTCTCCCGGCGAGAAGATCGATTACATCCTCCCCCACCAGGAACTCCCCTACGTCTCCCTCAATCAATCCGAATTCATGAAGGCCGGCATCAACGAGGCCGAAGCCGAGGACGCCGTCCAGCAATTACTCCCCGCCGCCGTCGCCTCGCTCGTTCCGTCCCCGCCCGAGCCCGCGCCCTCCGACATGCCGCCCGCCACCGCCCAGCCCGATACCCCGGCGCCCCCTCAGCCTTCCGACAAGCGCCTGCCGCCGCGGCCTGTCCTCTTCCGCAGCTACACCCGCGAACAACTCGCCGGCGGCCCCTACCCGCCCACGCCCTGGGGTGAGCTCCTCGCGCACAGCTACTCGCCCAACGGCGGCTGGTACATCATGATCATTCCCGCCGACTATCAGATGGAAAGCCTCTCCAGCAGTCAGACCACCCACTTCAGCCCCTGGTCTTACGATCGCCACGTCCCTCTCGGCTTTTACGGAGCGCCCTTCGCACCCGGCATCTATCGCGGCCGTGTTGAGCCCGTCGATATCGCCTCCACTTTCGCCGCGCTCCTCGGCATCAACCAGCCCTCCGCCTCCGTCGGGCACATCCTCACCCAGGCCCTCAGGCCCGCCGCCGAAGTCACCTATCCCAGGCCCAAACCCACCCCATCCCCACGCACCCGCCACACAGCAACGCCGGCTCACCACACCGCGACCCCGGCCGCTCCCACCATGCCGAAAGCAGCTCACCCATGATCACGGTTCCCGGTTCACGGTTCACAGTTCTCTGCACCCTGCACCCTGTACCCTGTACCCTGTCCTGCTTCCTGTTTCATGCGCAGTTCCTTTGGAGCCGCGCATGAAAACCGACATGCAGGTCCAGCTCTGCGGCTTCCAGCTCACCAACCCCGTCATCGCCGCCAGCGGCACCTTCGGCTATGGCGTCGAGTTCGAGGACATCGTCGATTTCCGCCGCATCGGCGGCCTCGTCACCAAAGGCATTTCCCGCGAGCCCATGGCCGGCAACCAGGCCCCGCGCCTTATCGAAACCGCCGCCGGCATGATCAACGCCATCGGCCTGCAAAACATCGGCGTCGAGAAATTCATCGCCGATAAGCTCCCGTCTCTGCGCAATTACCCAGGCTGCGCCGTCATCGTCAACGTCTTCGGCGACGCCATTAGGGACTACGTCGCCGTCGTCACCCGTCTCAACGACGCCGAGGGCATCGCCGCCTGCGAGCTCAACGCCTCCTGCCCCAACACCAAACAGGGCGGCATCGCCTTTGGCTCCGACGTCGACATGCTCTTCGATCTCGTCTCCAGCGTGAAATCCAAATCCACGCGTCCCCTCATCGTTAAGCTCTCGCCCAACGTCACCTCCATCGCCACCATGGCCCACACCGCGCAAAAAGCCGGCGCCGACGCCATCTCCCTCGTTAACACCTTCCTCTCGCTTTCCATCGACGTGGAAACCCGGCGCCCCCGCCTCTGGAACATCACCGGCGGCCTCTCCGGTCCTGCCATCAAGCCCATCGCTGTGCGCATGGTCTGGGAAGCTTCGCGCGCCGTCACCATCCCCATCATTGGACTCGGGGGCATCGCCACTCCTGAAGACGCTGTCGAATTCCTCCTCGCCGGAGCCACCGCCGTCCAGGTCGGCACCGCCAGCTATGCCGATCCCCGCGCCACCGAGCGCATCGCGCAGGGACTCGAACAGTGGTGCGCACGCCATCACTTCTCGCGTGTCGCCGACCTCACCGGCGCCCTCGACCTCAACCTCCCGGAACCACCGGCCAGCGGTGAACCAGCCAGCTAAAAAGCGGTCAGCGCTGAAAACCGTCCGCTGCAGAAACAATCAGCGCTGAAACGGTCGGCGCAGGACCCGGCCAGCTGAAAAATGCCCCCCGCATTGCGCCAGCCAGGTTCACCCCACAGCAAGCAGCGAACGCCTTTTTCACCCAAGAATCAATCAAATTCACCCTGCGCTTCGGTCCCAAAGTACCCTCCCCGACCCGTTTTGGGAAAACCCAGCTCCAATCTTCCCGCGGCGCCCTCGGCTGGATGGCCATCCCGAGCGGCCCAGCGCCACTGCTTCGAAGGGCAAAGCCTTCAAGGCCGTCAGCGAACCCACCGGTCGGCAAAGAAACGGTCAGGGCAGAAAGCGATGGGTGCAGAAACGGCGGTCGGCGCTGAAACCGGTGCGTGCAGAAACGGCGGTCAGCGCAGAAACAATCAGCGCAGAAACGGTCAGCGCAGGAGGCGGCCAGCTGAAAAATGCCCCTCGCATTGCGCCAGCCAGGTTCACCCCACAGCAAGCAGCGGACGCCTTTTTCACCCCAACAATCAATCAATCTCAACCTGTGCTTCGATACGAAAGTTCCCTCCCCGACCCGTTTCGGGAAAACCCAGCTCCAATCTTCCCCCGGCGCCCTCGGCTGGATGGCCATCCCAGCGCCCCAATACCACGTTTTCGAAGGAGCGAAGCTTTCAAGGCAGTCAGCGAACCACCGGCCAGCGGTGAACCAGCCAGCTAAAAAGCGATCCAGCGCTGAAAACCGTCCGCTGCAGAATCGGTCAGCGCTGAAAACCGTCCGTGCAGAAACGGCGGTCGGCGCTGAAACCGGTGCGTCCAGAAACGGCGGTCAGCGCAGAAGAGGCGGCCAGCTGAAAAATGCCCCTCGCATTGCGCCAGCCAGGTTCACCCCACAGCAAGCAGCGGAAGCCTTTTTCACCCCAACAATCAATCTCAACCTGTGCTTCGGTACGAAAGTTCCCTCCCCGACCCGTTTCGGGAAAACCCAGCTCCCATCTTCCCCCGCCCCGCCATCCCCAGCGCCCCAATGCCACTGTTTCTCCTGCGGCCCATTTTGGAACAGCCCAGATTCCAACGTTGCCCTTCCCTCGTTCCCGCTCCCCGCTCCCTGCACCCTGTACCCTGTACCCTGTACCCTGTTTCTGACACATGGGACTTCTCAGCTCCATCTTCTTTCCCTGGGGCATCATCCTCCAGGCCCTCGCCGTCATCCACTTCATCCGCCGCCGGCCCAACACCTACTGGATCTTCATCATCCTCTTCCTCGGCCCGCTCGGCGCTCTCATCTACCTCCTCGTCGAAGCGGCCCCTGACCTCAGCTTCCTCTCCCGGCAATCGGCTCGCGGGTTCTCCCGCCGTAAACGCATTCGTGAACTCGAAGCCCTCACCCAGGTCAACACCGCGGTCGGTAATTTCGAAGAGCTCGGCGACCTCTACATGGACGAAGGCCATCTCCCCCAGGCGCGTGCCGCCTTTGACAAAGCCATCAACGGCGGCTCCACCACGCTCGACCCCTTCTACAGGCGCGGAGCCTGCGCCGTCCTCATGGGCGAGCCCCAACCCGCCATCCCCGACCTTGAACACGTCGTCGCCAAAGAGCCTGACTACGATTTTCATCGCGCCCAGGGACTCCTCGCCCACGCCTATGCGCTCACCGGCCAGAAGGAAAAAGCCGAAGCCCTCTTCCGCCAGGCGACCCTCACTTCCACCATGTCCGAAACCTACCTCAACTTCGCTGCCCTCCTCGCTTCCGAAGGACGCACCGCCGAAGCTCGTGACTGGGCGCGCAAAGTTCTCGACAAGGCTCGGGCCATGCCCGCCTACCTGCGCCGCCGCGAGCGCCCCTGGTTTCGCAAGGCCAGCAAATTCCTCAGCCGCCTCCCCGCCTGATCCCCACGCCCTGCTCCCTGGCACCCTGTTCTACAATCCGCCCATGCTCCGGCCCCTCGCGATCGCCATCCTCCTCGCCTTGCCCATTTCCGCGCGTCCCCAAAATCCCAATCCCCAATCCCTCGCTGGCACCCACTCCATCGGCGACGCCATCCATGTTCAGGACTCCGCCACAGCAGCCGCCCGCTCCGCTCCCCACATCGAGGCTCGCAGCCTCACACCCACCGCCGCCCAGCCCACCGAACAACCCATTCACATCATCTACGTCCACGGCATCAACCAGGTCGGCCCCAACGACTCCTCCCTCCTCCGGGCCGGCATCTGCCGCTACATCGGTGAGTGCACCGTTGCCAAACTCGAACGCATCTACGCCGCCGGCCCCTTCGCCGTCAACGCTCCGCCGCCCACCTTCACCTACTTGGACCACCGCATCTGGAACACCTCCGAAGAATGGAGCGCCTCAGCCCCCTTCATCGACCGCTACCAAATCTCCGGCGGCTCGCACACGCCCATCCTCCTCGACGAGCTCAACTGGTGGCCCATCGTCTACCCCCTCAAGTGCAAAGCGCTCATCGCTCCCGACGCCCATCTCACTGGCCCCGCCAAAGAACAAATCGCCATCTGCAACGCTAAGCCCGGCGGAACGCAGCCCGACCTCGATCACCCCGGCCGTTTTCTTCAGTACCAATGGATCACTGACCCCGAGGCCTCTGCCCTCCTCCATCTCCATCGCCACGCCACCTTCCTCAACCGCAGCCTCAAAAACTCGCTTATGGATTGGGGCATTGGCGACGCCGTCCTCGCTCTCGGCCCCATCCAGCAGCTTCTCACCGCCGGCATCCGTGAGCTGCTCACGCAGTCCCTCCAGTCCGCCGGCGTCGACCTGGCCACGGCGCACCCGCAGGACGCCGGCCCCGAATTTTTCTTTATCACCCACTCCCTCGGCAGCTATCTCTCCCTCGCCGCGCTCGATGCCGACTGGCTCGGCCCCACGCATGCCGCTGCCCTGCCGCAGTTCACCATCAGCGCCGGTCAAAAGAGCGCCGCCGACTACCTCTCCGCGCACACCGCCGGCTTCTACTTTCTCGCCAACCAGGTCGAGCTGCTGGAGCTGGCCCGCATCTCCGTTTCCGATCAGGCCGCCGCAACCGCTCCCTGTCCCGTTTCTCTGCCTTCTTCAGGATCGGAAACGCCGCCCGCACCCTCGCCGCCGTCTTCGAACGCCCCGGCCACATCACCTGCGGAACTTCCCGCTTCCACGGCCATCTCCCACTGGCAATGCCAGCGCCAGATTTATCTGGAGCGCCGTTCCGCTGCCCATGGTCCCAACCTTCTCGCTCCGCAAATCATCTCCTGGAGCGATCCTGATGATCTTCTTTCCTGGAACGTGCCGCGGATCGACCCCGTTCGCGTCGTCAACCTGCTCGTGCACAATTCCGCGTTCAAAATTCCCCCCTTCCTCGTCTGGCCCACCGGAGCCCACGCCAACTACGCCAAAAACCCCCGCGTCCTGCGCGTGATCTTCGAGCCCACCTCCGGTTCCTGAGGTCCTGCTCAGTTCTGTGCGGATCCAGGGGTGCAGGTCACCTGGCGCTGTCCCTCCATCCATGGCCGTTATAGACTGGCTTGCGTTAGCACCCACATGGACCTCGGCCTCCACGAAAGCGTCATCGTAGTCACAGGCGGCGGCGCCGGCATCGGCCAGGCCATCTCGCGCGCGTGCCTCGATGAGGGAGCAACCGTAGTCGTCGTCAGCCGCCCCTCCGACAATGTCAAAAACTTCCTCGCCGAGATGCTCAACCACCGGCGCAAGTGCGACTTCGTCGAAGCCCATCTCGCCGACACCGCCCACTGCGAGCGCGCCATCGATTACGTACGCCAGAAGTACGGCAAGATGCTCGGCCTGGTCAACAACGCGGGCGCCAACGACGGCGTGGGTCTCGAATCCGGCTCACCCGATCGCTTCGTCGAGAGCCTGAAGCAAAATCTCGTCCACTACTACGCCATGGCGCACTACGCCCTGCCCATGCTCAAGGCCTCGCGCGGCTCCATCGTCAACATCAGCTCCAAAGTCGCGCTCACCGGCCAGGGCGGAACCTCCGCCTACGCCGCCGCCAAAGGCGCACAGCTCGCCCTCACGCGCGAATGGGCCGCGGAGCTGGCTGCTTTTGGAGTCCGCGCCAACGCGGTGCTGCCCGCGGAAGTGATGACGCCACTCTACCAGCGCTGGATTGCAAAGCGCGACAATCCCCAGCAGGCGCTCGATGAAATTCGCCGCCGCATTCCCCTCGGCCATCGCTTCACCGAAGCCGCGGAGATCGCCGCAATGACCGTCTTTCTGCTCTCGCCCCTGCAGAGCGGCCACACGACCGGGCAGATCATCGTGGTCGACGGAGGCTACACGCATCTGGACCGCGCGCTGACCTAGGCGGCCCGATCGACCCCGAAGCTGGCATCCCGAAAGTAACCCGCCCGAGTCCGCTTGGCCTGGGTTCTGCGATACTGCCTCGCTCAACGCGTATTAAAGTTGCCTGTTGAGCAAACTTCTTCTCAACCCGCATCACGCGAGGACCGATTGACCTCGGCGCCCGCAGTTCTCGACGCAAAATCAGACCACTGGACCCCTTCGGCCAATCGCTGGATGATCGCGCTCTCCGTGATGACCGCCACGTTCATGGTGGTGCTCGACACCTCGGTGGCCACCGTCGCTCTGCCCCACATCGCCGGCAATCTTTCCGCCTCCACCGACGAAGCCACCTGGGTGCTCACCAGCTATCTCGTCTCGAACGCCATCATGCTGCCCGCCACCAGCTGGATCACCGGCCGTATGGGGCGCAAGCGCCTGCTGGTGCTGTCTATCGTGCTCTTCACCGTCGCTTCTCTGTTCTGCGGTCTCGCCATCAATATGCCCATGCTCATCCTCGCTCGCATCCTGCAGGGCATCGGCGGAGGCGGCATGCAGCCGCTGGCTCAGGCCATCCTGCTGGAAAGTTTTCCGCCCCGCGAGCAGGGGATGGCGATGGCGGTTTACGGGGTGGGCATCGTGGTGGCGCCGGTCATCGGCCCCACCCTCGGCGGCTGGATCACGGACAGCTATTCCTGGCGCTGGATCTTCTACATCAACCTGCCCGTCGGCGTGCTGGCGCTCTTCCTTGCCGGCCTGTATATCGAAGACCCGCCCTACATCCGCCGCACTCTGCGCGGGGCCATCGACTACCTCGGCTTCGCCTTCATGGCCTTGTGGCTGGGTTCGCTGCAGCTCATGCTGGACAAGGGCCAGGAGTCGGACTGGTTCGGCGCGGTCTGGATTCGCTGGATCTTCTTCCTCTCTATCGCCGCTTTCCTCTGCTTCCTCGTGCGCGAGATGCGCTGTCATGATCCCATCGTGCAACTCCATATCCTGGGCAACCGCAACTTCCTCGTCGGCACACTCATTACCGCTATTTTCGGCTTCGTGCTCTATGGAGTCATGGCCATACTGCCGCTGTTTCTGCAGACGGTGCTCGGTTATCCGGCGCTCGACAGCGGGCTCGCCGTCAGCCCGCGCGGCATCGGCTCCATGCTCGCCATGGTGGTGGTGGGGAGCCTCACCGCCCGGCTCGACGGGCGATGGCTGCTGGCCGCCGGTCTCTTCATCTTCGGCATCTCCACGCTGATGCTCAGCCGCCTCAACCTCGACATTGCCATGACGTCGGTCATCGTGCCCTGCACCATCAACGGATTCGGCGGCGGCTTTGTCTTCGTCCCGCTCACCACCATGGCCATGGGCCGGCTGCGCCGCGAAGAAATCGGCAACGCCTCGGGCATTTACAACCTCATGCGCAACATCGGCGGGAGCATCGGCATCGCCATCGCCACCACGATGCTCGTGCGCCGCTCCCAGACGCATCAGACCTACCTGGGCGCGCACCTCACCGCTGGCGCTGGCACAGCCAGCGGCATCATTGCCGGGCTTGAAGCCAAACTCAGGCTTTCAGGATTCGACGCATTTACCGCGCACCACATGGCGGTGGGCGCCATTTACAGGATGGTGGAGCAGCAGGCGTCTCTGCTGGCCTATGTCGATAACTTCCGACTGATGGGATATTTTGCTCTGCTCTCGATGCCCCTGGTGCTCTTCTTCCAGCGCGTCGGGAAGCACTGAGGACCCTGGCTACCCGATACGGCGTCTATTCCCTGGTCCCTGTTCCCTGCACTTACTGAATCAGCCCGCCCATCCGGTCCAGTTCTTCGCGAACGTGTTTGAGCCCATACATGCAGCGCTCGAATTCGTCGGACAGCCGCCCAAACAAGGCCGCTTCGTCCCGGTACTCGAACAGATCGAACTGCGAGACGATGTAGTAGCTCTCCTTGCCCGTCTTCACCATTTCCACGAAGCCCGCATCCCCGGTGTGTTTCCACAACTGCGTCGACTCCGGATACATGCCGGTGGCGAACAGCGCGTAGTCGCCGATGTGGCGGCGCACTTTGCGCTCCTCGTCGAAGGAGGCCGCCGCGCCAAAAACCGGGTCTGACGCCATCACCATCTCGTGCAGGTCCCTCACCGGCTTCCCCTCCGGGTCGCGGATGCAGTACAGGTTTTCCGCAGCCGTGAACTCGGTCAGCAGATCCCCTACATAGGAGGTCAGTTCCGGGTCGTCGATCCCACTGTGCCGGTGGTAGCACCCGGCAACCACTTCATGGAACAGTTGGCGCAACGGATGGCGTTCGGAAATCATGATTTCCTCCGCGCTTCTTCGCCTGCGCCGGTTTGGAGAAAGGGATCACGTACGCTTCTCCGGCTCCCACCGGCTGAAGAAGCTTCTTGTGTATATTGATCGGCACTCTACAGCATTTGTTGCGCCAAACAAAACCTTTTCGTTGTAGATTTCGCGAACTTTCTGGCAATCGAGACTCCCAAGTGCGAATCACCCTCCGAAGTGCCCTCGGTACTTCACCTGCGATTACCGTCCGTGCTTCTGCCTTCACACTTTCGTGTTCATCAGCCGCGTCTGCACCTACCAAACGCCCCTGCAGCCCCTGCTGTTAGGCTTCTTGACAACTTCTCCTTCCGGTACTACGGTTCGGTTAACCGCTCCGCAACGAGCATCCGGGCTTCGATCGAATTCAACTCCAATCCAGTGAGTGACATGTGCTGAGGAAGCCGTCTACCCCTTTTGTTGGTTCGCCCTCGTTGAACCGGCGCTCCCATCGTGGATTCCTGAAATGCGCGGCGATGCTGGCCGCGCTCTTCCTGGCCGGGTCCCACGCTGCCCTGGCGCAGGATTCCGGGTCTCTGCCCACCACATCCGCCCCGGCCTCCGATTCCTTTGTTTCCGCCAGGCCCGCGCCACCGAACGAGAAGCCGGAATCCGAACTCTCCTTTGAAGGGCTGGACTCTTACGGCAACTACCAAATCTTTGCCGGCGGCAGCATGTGTCATCTCTATACGGGCAGCATCGAGTACGACCGCCATTCCTGGGGCTCCTTCCTCGGCGCGCGGATGGATTACGCCAGCGAGTTTCTCCCCCTCATGCTTCTCACGGAACCGGCAAGGACCGATTTCTGGGGCGATTCCCTCTCTCCGGGCAGCCAAACCAAAACCATATACGGCATCGGCCTCTACCCGATTGGTTTGCGCATGACGTGGTTCAGCCGCCACCGCATCAGCCCCTACCTCGTCTCCAAAGGCGGGGTCATCGCCTTCGATCAGAAGGTCATCTCCTCCGCGTCCACCTACGAAGAGTTCTCCCTGAAGGACGGCTTCGGTCTGCAGGTAAAAGCCTCGTCGCGTTTCGATATCCGCCTTGGCCTGTGGGGCGATCTCCATTTTTCCAACGGCTTCATGACTCCCTCCAACCCGGGACTCGACGTCATGAACTCCACCGTGGCGCTCACCTACCATCTCGGCAAGCCGCGGTCTGAGTAAGTCCCGCGCAAGCCGAAGCTAGCCTCGAGTCAACCCCAGGGGCGCTCCAGTTCACAGCACCCGTCGCCGATTCACTTGCTCGTCGTCAGAATCGCCTATGCTCGTCCCAGGAGACGATTATGCCCAACCGTACTCGCCCCGCTCCCCAACCCAAAAAGCATTCGCGTAAGCCGGCCCATCCCAAAGCAGCCGCGCCGGGCGACCCGGTCTTTGCGCAGCCCTTGCCGTCGCCCGATCCCACCGGATTCAAAGATCCCGTCACCGATCAGAATGACAAGGAAATCGCGTCGGTCGAGCCCGTGCCGCAGCCGGTGGGCAACGCCGTCGAGCCCATCCTGACTCTTGCGCAGGTGTACGGCAGCCAGGGAGCGACAAAGACCAACGCCATTACGGCCTCCGGTCAGATTGTTTTCCATTGCGTCGGCGATACCGGCAGCGTCGTGGGTCCTGACACCCAGAATCTGGTCTCCGACAAGATGGTCTCCGACTTCAGCGAAGCCAACCCCGCCGACGTGCCGTCGTTCTTCTACCACCTCGGCGACGTCGTCTACTACTTCGGCGAAGCGACCTACTACTACGACCAGTTTTATGAGCCCTACCGCGACTATCCCGCGCCCATCGTCGCCATACCCGGCAATCACGACGGCGTCGTGTGGTCGGGCGATCCGGAAACCACGCTCGAAGCTTTTCTGCGCAATTTCTGCGCGCCCTCCTTCGCGCCGGCGCCCGACGCCGGCGGCCTGGACCGCACCACCATGATCCAGCCCGGCGTCTACTACACCTTCGAAGCGCCCTTCGTCCGCATCCTCGGCCTTTACAGCAACGTCCTCGAGGATCCCGGCGTCATCTCCGATCAGAACGGAACCTATGCCGCGCTCGATCAGCGCCAGGTTGCCTTCCTTACCGCTGCCCTGAAGCGTGTCACCAGCGACAAATTCAACGGAGCCGTCATCGTCGCCGTGCATCACCCGCCCTTCACCGGCGGGACCACCCACGGTGGCAGCCCCGATATGCTCGCGGATATCGACAGCGCCTGCACCGCGGCGGGCGTCTGGCCGCACGCGGTCTTCGCCGGCCACGCGCACAACTACCAGCGCTACACGCGCACCGCGAACGGCCTCACCATCCCTTACATCGTCGCCGGTTGCGGCGGACATTCCCCGCTCGAGGCCATGCGCGGCACTTACCGCACGCCCTACCCCGTCGACAGCACGCTGACGCTCGAAAGCTACGACGCTGCGGATTACGGCTATCTGCGCGTCATCGTCAACGCCACCACGCTGACTGTGGAGTTTCACCCGCAGAGCGACGGTGGCACCACCAAAACCCCCGACGACGTGGTCACGGTGACCCTGGCGACCCACGCTGTGAGCTGAACACCCCCGCGCGTAGCTGATCTGCC
>JASHPM010000463.1 GCA_030038115.1 Acidobacteriaceae bacterium
CCCGCAATACGCGCTGACGAGCGCGGCCAACGTGCTGCTGCTGGATGCGCTGAACACACCGCTGAGCGATCAGGTGTACGTGCGGCGGCAGATGCTGAAATACCTGACGACGATTCCGGCGGGGACGCGGGTGGCGGTGTTCACGCTGGCATCGCAGCTGCGGATCATCTCGGGGTTCACGACGAATACGGCGGAGATTGCGAAGGCGCTGGGGCCGGGACGCGGGAATGCGGAACTGAGCCCGGTGATGGACCCGATCTTCGACGATGCGCAGGACCTGGCGGTGTCGCTTGCGAGCAGTGGAGGGGCGTCGGCAGCGTCGGTGGCGGCGATGCAGCAATTCGCTTCGGACACGAAGAGTTTTGAAGTCGGGCTGCGCACGCAGATGACGGTGGATGCTCTGGACCAGATTGCGCGGTACCTGAGCACGATTCCGGGGCGGAAGAACCTGATTTGGTTTTCGGGGTCGTTCCCGCTGCGGTTTTTGCAGGGGGGCGCCAGCCCGAGCATGGATCCGATGGCGGATTACAGCGGACAGGTGAAGAAGGCAGCGGAACTGCTGGCGCTGGCGCGGGTGGCGGTGTATCCGGTGGATTCGCGCGGGCTGCTGAACGTGCCGGGCGCGGACGCACAAACGACAGCCGGCATGGCCAGCGAGATGTACAGTCCTCCGGTGAGCGGGAGCCCTGGGGGAAACCAGGGGATGGGATCGTACAGCATGAACCAGCTGGCGTCGGGAGTGGCGAGCGGAGGAAGCCAGGGCGTGGCATCGGAAGTGAACACGAAGAATCAGAACTTCCTGAACGATCTGGCGTGGGACCACTTCAACATGGATCAGATTGCGAAGGAGACCGGGGGCAAGGCGTTCTACAACCGCAATGCGCTGGGGCAGGTGGTGGAGGAGGCGATCGCCGACGGGTCGAGCTACTACACGCTGGGGTACGCGCCGGAGAACCGGAACTACGACGGGTCACTGCGGAAGGTGGATGTGCGGGTGGAGGGAAGCCACTACGATCTCGAGTATCGGCGGGCCTATTTTGCGGACAATCCGGCGGTAGAGACGAAATGGACGCCTGGCCGCAGGAGTCCGCTGATCGACGCCATGCAGCATGGGACGCCGCCGCTGTCGGAGGTAATCTTCGAGGTACGGGTGCTGCCGGAGGGGGATCCGGCACTGGACGGAGAGCAGGCGACGATGAAGCGGACGGTGCTGGTGCCGAAGGGGATGAAGCATCCCACGCACTACCTGGTGGACTACTGGATCGATCCGCGCGGGGTGGAAGAGACGACGCTCGAGAATGGGAAGCAGCATCGGGAGATCGAGCTGACGCAGGTGGCATATGACGTGGAGGGGATCCGCGTGAACTCCACGGACGCTGGACTGGGTGTGGACCTGACCGATGCGCAGGCGCAGCAGGCGCTGGCGGGTGGGATCCAGATGCATCAGGAGATCGATTTGCCGGCGGGAAATGTGTTTTTGCGGATTGGGGTGCACGACATTCTGAGCGGGCGGATGGGGACGGTGGAGATACCGGTGAAGGTGGGGAGCAGGTAGCTGGTAGCTGGGAGCGCGGAGCGGGAAGCTGGAAGCAGGAAGCTGGAAGGGGCGGCAGCGATTCAGGGGGCGGACGTTGCGCGGAGGACGGCGGCGCGGGCGAGCAGGCGGGTGGAGTCGAGGGTGGGGAGGGGGGAGTTGGCGTCGTTCATGATCAGGGGGATTTCGGTACAGCCGAGGACGACGGCGTCGCAGCCTTCGGCTTTCATACGCGCCATGACCTTCTGGTGATAAGCGATGGCGCCGGGGGAGAAGACGCCGCAAACCAGTTCCTGCATGATGATGCGGTTGATCTCGTCGCGCTCGGCGGGGTTGGGGCGGAGGTAGTCGAGGCCGCGGGCGGTGAGTTGCTCCGGATAGACCTCGCTCGAGACGAGCCAGCGGGTTCCGAGAAGGCCGATGCGATGGAAGCCGCGGCGGACAGCTTCGCCGGCGACGACGGCGGCGATGTGCAGCCAGGGCCGGGGCGAGCGCGATTCGATAAAAGGCAGACCCTGATGGAAGGTGTTGTCGGGACAGATGAGGAAATCCGCGCCGCCTTTGGCGAGCGTGTTGGCCGACTGCAGCAACAGTTCACCGACACCGGCCCAGTCGTTGCGATCAACGCAGGCCATGTATTCAGAGAATGAGATGGAATCCATGGTGACGTGCGGATGGGCGTAGAGCCCGAAGCGCTCGGCGCCTTCGTGGACGATGGTGCGGTAGCAGAGGGCGGCTCCTTCGGCGGAGCCGGCGACGATGCCGATGTGCATAAGGACAGGGTACAGGTTGCAGGTTGCAGGTTGCAGGGTGCAGGTTGCAGGGTGCTGGTTGCAGGGCACAGGGAGCGGTCAGCGGATGGACGTTGGCCGTTCAACGACAGATGCATCGTCTTTACGAGCGGCCTGGGCGGCGTGACGGAGGGCGGCGCGGGCGAGGAGGCGGGTGGAGTCGAGAGTGGGAAGCGCGGAGTTGTCGTCGTTGATGATGAGGGGGATCTCGGTGCAGCCGAGGACGACGGCGTCGGCGCCCTCGTCTTTCATGCGGGCGATGACCTGCTGGTGGTACACAGTCGATTCCGGAGTGCAGATGCCTCGGACCAGCTCGTCGTAAATGAAGCGGTTGATGCGGTCGCGTTCGGCAGCGGTGGGGCGCAGGCATTCGAGGCCACGAGCGGCGAGGTAGTCCGGGTAGATGTTGCTGTCGACGAGATAGCGGGTGCCGAGGATGCCGATGCGGAGGAAGCCGCGCCGGACAGCCTCATCGGCGACGACGGCGGCGATGTGCAGCCAGGGCAGCGGCGAGCGGGATTCGAGGAAGGGGAAAGCGCAGTGCGGGGTGTTGGCGGGGCAGATGAGGAAGTCCGCGCCGATGGAGGCGAGCTTGCGGGCGGAGGCGAGCATGAGCTCCGCGGTGGCCGGCCAGTCCTCCTGCTCGGAGAGCCGGCGGTATTCAGCGAAGGAAAAGGTGTGCATGGAAACTTCGGGATGGGCGCCGGGGCCGCAGTACTCCGAGCCTTCGATGCAGATGGTGCGATAGCAGAGAGCAGCGCCCTCCGCGGAGACGCCGACGATGCCGATGTGCATAAGGACAGGGTACAGGTTGCAGGTTGCAGGTTGCAGGTTACAGGTTGCAGGTTGCAGGGAGCTGGAATGGCGCCAGGGGCCGGTGGTTGCCGAATCAGTCAGGGAGGTGGATGGCGCCGTCGTCGGCGATGGGGAAAGAGGGATTCCAGGCGATTTCCCAGGCGAAGTTGTCGGGATCGGCGAAGTATCCGGAATAGCCGCCCCAGAAGGCCTCCTGCGCGGGCTTGAGGATTTTTCCACCAGCGGTTTTGGCTTCGGCAAGAACGGAGTCGACTTCGACACGGGTGCGGGCGTTCCAGGAGATGGTGAATCCAGCGAAGCCGTGGCCTTCGGGGGCGACGGTGGCGTCCTTGGCGAGGTCGGGACGCGGGTAGAGGGCAAGGATCATGCCGCCGGCCTGGAAAAAGACGATGGCCTCGGAACTGGCCGAGGAGGGTCGCCAGCCGAGGCGCTCGTAGAACTGGCGACTGCGCGCGAGGTCGGCAACGCCGAGGGTGATGATGCTGATGCGCTGGTCCATGATGCGGTTGATTGTACGCGGGTGGTATGGCGGAGACTCAGGTGTCCAGGGTTACGCGTCCCCATTATCTTTGCGATGGAGATAACCCGGCATCGGCGTTGCCATTCCAACGAACACAGGGCCCTGCGCATCGCGGGCGCGGGGTGGGTGGGGCGCGGACGGGGGTCCACCGAGTTTGGGTTCCTGCGAGACCACCCCATTTTCAACGAGAGAGGAGTACGAGGATGAGGAACACGATTGCATTCGTGGCAGCCGGGATGCTGGCGGCTGCAACATGCGTTCCTGCGATGGCGCAGGACAAGGCGGATACGGAACTGGAACAGGCGAGCCAGATTATGCATGAGCTGACGGGGCCGCAGTCCAGAGCCGGCATCCCGGACGCGGTGCTGAAAGATGCCAAGTGCGTCGCGGTGATCCCGAAGATGATCAAGGGAGGATTGGTGGTGGGCGCGCAGCATGGCGATGGCGTGGCGACATGCCGCACTGCGGGTGACCGGTGGAGTCCGCCGGCGCCGTTCCAGCTGTCGGGGGCGAGCTTTGGCGCGCAGATCGGCGGCGAGGAGCAGGGGTACGTGATGATGGTGATGGACCACGACGGCATGCAGGCGCTGCAGTCGGGGCACTTTAAGCTGGGCGCGGGTGTGAACGCGGCGGCGGGGCCGGTGGGACGGGATGCCTCGGCGTCGGCGGGATGGAAGGCGTCGATTCTGAGCTACGCGAATGCCAAGGGGGCGTACGTGGGCGCGACGCTGAACGGAGCGGAGCTGAATCAGGACCATGCCAAGACGAAGGATCTGTACGGGCATGAAGTGGGGTTCGCCGATATCCTGAACGGTCAGGTGCAGATGCCGGAGCAGAGTGCGGCGCGGGCGTTTGTGGAGACTGTGAACCATGCGGTAGAGAGAGCGTCGAGGTAAAACGGCCAGTAGCCGGTAGCAAGCAGGGAAGAGCGGGCTTCGGGGATGCGTGGTGGCGTCTTCGGGGCCCGTTTTTATTGCGGCGTTCAGTGTTCCGCGCTCAGCGTTCGGGAAATACAAATCGATTGAGGAGTCACTACGCGCCGCCTGCGACAATCGCGATCAACGCGATGAAACGGACGTTGTTAGCGTTCATCTCAGCCTAGAGTTCGGGGTTGAGTTCGAGGTCTTCGAAGCGACGGAATTTATAGATGGCGATGGAGACGATCCAGGCGAGGGCGAAAATGGCGACGATGCAGTAGCCGAGGACGCCGAAGTTCTCATTGAGCCGGGTGATGAGGCCCCAGAAAGCGCCCTGCAGGTGGAGCTGGCCGCTGAGGAGGCCGAGGGCCTCGATGCCTCCGACGATTAATGCAACCACCACGGATACAGATGTGATGGTGAGGTTGTAGTAGAGCTTGCGGATGGGTTTGATATAGGCCCAGCCGTAGGCGCCGAGCATGAGGATGTTGTCCGTGGTGTCGATAAGGGACATGCCGGCGGCAAAGAGCACGGGAAACACGAGGATGGACCAGAGGGACAGGCCGCGGGAGGCTTCGGCAGCAGAGATGCCGAGGAGACCGATTTCGGTGGCGGTATCGAAGCCGAGTCCGAAAAGGAAGCCGAGCGGGTACATGTGCCAGCTGCGCCGGATCATGGCGAAAATGGGGCGGAAGATGCGGGCAAGGAAGCCGCGATTGGCGAGGAGGAGGTCGAGATCCTCGTCAACGTAGGGCTGGCCGCGGCGCACGCGGCGGAAGGTGGCATAGACGGAGCGCAGGATAACGATGTTGACGAGGGCGATGGCGAGGAGAAAGACGGCGGAGACGAGGGTGCCGATGACCCCCCCGATGGAGCGGTAGTGGTCGATGTGCTGCTGGAGGCCGAGGGCGGCGGCGGCGATGAGGAGCGAGCCAAGGATGACGATGGTGGAGTGGCCGAGGGAGAACATGAAGCCGACGGCAACGGGGCGCTTGCCTTCCTGCATGAGCTTGCGGGTGACGTTGTCGATGGCGGCGATGTGGTCGGCGTCGACCGCGTGGCGGAGGCCGAACGAGTAGGCGAGGAAGGCGGTTCCGAGGAGAACGGGAAAGCGATGGAAGGCGGCAATGGCCCAGAGCCAGGCGGCCGCGTTGATAACGACGAGAAGCGCGTAGATGCCGATGACCTTCGAGCGGACGTGGTCCGCGTGGTCGTTGAAGAGATTGCGGAGTGCGGAGGGCATCGTGAGGGCGGGTTTCTCCGAAGGCGGAAGGACGGGGCGCGATCCGCTGGCTTCGATCATTGTAGATGGAGGCGGCGGGAGGGGCGATGTGACGGATATCGCAGACGGAGAGGCGACGGATGGGGGGCCTGAGGAGGCGAGGTTGACCCATTAACAAATGGTTGCTTATCCTCCTGGAAGACCCGGGAGGGAATCCCCGCTATTCGGCCTGGCCAGGCGCTGCGGTTCGAGACGCTCGGCATCCAACAAAATCCGAGGAGAAGAATATGGCAGAGAAGAAGAACCCTGCGGTGAAGGAACTGGTCGCCGGGCTGCAGCAGGACTTGTCGCGCGAGTATCAGGCGATCATTGCGTACACGGTTTACAGCAACGTGCTGAAGGGCGCGCAGTGGATGAACATCGCCGGGGAACTGCGGAAGCACGCGGGCGAGGAGCTGCAGCACGCGCTGACCATCGCCGACCAGCTGGATTATCTGGGTGAAATGCCGAACGCTACGCCGAAAGAGGTGAAGCTGTCGGAAAAGGCGGAGGAGATGCTGCGCTTCGATCTGGACAACGAGACAGTGACGATCAGGGAGTACCGGAAGCGGGTGCGGCAGGCCGAGGCGGTGGGTCACTATGCGCTGGCGGAAAAGATTCGGCAGATCATCATGCAGGAGCAGGAGCACCAGCACGATCTGGCGACGGCGCTGGGCATCGACGTGCCGCACATCCTGGAAGAAGGGGCCTGAGGCGGCTAGCGAAAGCGGCGGATGCGGAGGGTGTGGCGGCCGGAGCGGTAGAATCCGGTGACGTAGACGGTGGCTCGGCCGGTCGTGGAGAAGATAAGCTGGCGCATGCGCAGCAGCGGAGTGCCTTTGGGAAGCATGAGGAGCTCGGCCATGCGTGGATCAGCGTCGGTGGCGTCTATTTCCTCGTCGGCGTAGGCGAGTTCGACGCCGCATTCATGTTCCAGCACTGAAAACAGCGAAACCCTGTCGAGGGGCGCGTTCATCAGGGCGGGAAATTCCTCGGTAGACCAGTAGCAAATTTCGAGCGCAACCGGTTCATCGGCGGCGAGACGAACGCGCTCAAGGCGGCCGAGTCGAGCGGTGGGGGGGAGACCGAGACGGGCAGCGATCTCGTGCTCGCGGTTGACGATGGATGAGGAGACGATCCTCGATTGCGCGGTGAGGCCGAGGCTGGCCATCTGTTCCGTATAGCCCAGCAGCTTGTTGAAGTGGACTTTGGGCGGCGCAACG
>JASHPM010000464.1 GCA_030038115.1 Acidobacteriaceae bacterium
CTGGGATCAGGCCCTCGCCCACGGCGAGAAGCACGGCTACCGCAATTCCCAGGTCACCGTCCTCGCCCCCACCGGCACCATCGGCTTCATGATGGATTGCGACACCACCGGCATCGAGCCCGTCCTCGCGCTCGTCAAGTACAAAAAGCTCGTCGGCGGCGGCATGATCAAAATCGTCAACAACACCGTCCCCACCGCGCTCTTCAAGCTTGGTTACAACAACGCCCAGGTCGACGCCATCGTCAGCTACATCGACGCCACCGGCACCATTGAAGGCGCGCCCGGCATCAAACCCGAGCACCTCGCTGTGTTCGACTGCTCCTTCAAGCCTGCCAAAGGCACACGTTCCATCCACTATATGGGCCACGTTCGCATGATGGCCGCAACCCAGCCGTTCCTCTCGGGAGCTATTTCGAAGACGGTCAATCTGCCTCACGACTGCACCCTCGACGACATCGCCGAAGCGTATCTCGAAGCCTGGCGTCTCGGCCTCAAAGCCGTCGCCATCTACCGCGACGGCTCCAAGGGCGCCCAACCCCTCAACGTCTCCGACGGCGCCAAAGCCAAGGACATTAAGGGAACCTCGTCCGAACAAACCGCCGCCGCCGATCGCGTTCTCACTGCGCTCTCCCTGGGCCACAAACCCGCTGAAGCCGATCTCAGGACCCTCGAAGGCAAAGTCGCCGAAAAAGTTGAGATCGCCTCGAAAGCCATCCTCGCCGCCAGCACGGCCTTCACCGCGGCGCTCGCCACGGCGGCTCATCCTGAGCCGAGCCCCGACCTCGATCATCAGGAAGGGCCGCCGCGCGCCATTCGCCATCGCCTCCCCGACGAACGTCGCTCCCTCACCCACAAATTCGCCATCGCCGGCCACGAAGGCTACATCACCGTCGGCCTCTACCCCAACGGCCAGCCCGGCGAAATCTTCATCCGCATGGCCAAGGAAGGCTCCACCGTCTCCGGCCTCATGGACTCGTTCGCCACCGCCGCCTCGCTCGCCCTCCAGCACGGCGTCCCGCTCAAAGTCCTGTGCGAAAAGTTCGCGCACTCCCGCTTCGAGCCCTCCGGCTGGACCGGCAACGAGCACATCGGCTTCGCCAAATCCATCATGGATTACATCTTCCGCTGGCTCCAGCTCCGTTTCCTCTCCGGCCAGCAGCTCCCGCTCTTCGCGGGCTTGATGCCGGCATCATCCCTCCCCGCAACCGCCACCTCGGACGAAGCCAGTGACCCGGCTTCGTCCGAGTCGCACGACCGCTTCAGCCCCGAACAGCACTCGCCCACCCGCGGCATGGGATCCCACGACGCCCCGCAAGGCGGCCTCGCTCCGGAACCGGGCCCCCTAAACTCTAAACTCCAATCCCTAAACTCTCCCTCGATCGCAGATCGAGGGCTGTATCACCCCTCCGACGCCATGCGCGGCATGTATGACATGGGCGACGCCCCCAGCTGCCACACCTGCGGCGCCATCATGGTCCGCAACGGCTCCTGCTACCGCTGCATGTCCTGCGGCTCCACGTCAGGCTGCAGTTAAAAGCTTGCCTCCGGCGGCGGACTCGCCGTCCGGGGCACCTTCGTCAAGAGCCGGGAAAAGACACCCCGCCTCTTGGCGAACAACAATTCGGAAGTCACAGCCGAATGACACGGAGACGCCTTGTCAGATCTGACTGATTGACTACTTGGCGACTCAACGCTCCGTTTCGGGGATGGGCCGTCAGCGACCCACAGCCCTAACCGCAGAAACGGAGCCTCAAATGAGTGACAACCTCGATAATCGCGATCGCGACCTGAACGGTCGCATCAGAGAAAAAAATAGCAACACCAAGGTCGGAACACTTCGCAAAACCTACGGCGAGGACTTCGCTGAAGGCTGGCGCAGCGACGCCCATCTGGGAACCGTCCTCGACGAAGCGAGCGTTGACTCTCTCAGCGAATACCTCAAACAGCAGCGTGGCAGATAGGAGAACGACCATGATCTGCCCACACTGCAAAATCGCAATTCACGAGTCGCCACAGGTCACCGATATCTCCTACTTTCAACAGAAGAATGGGTCCAACTACGCTTGGAAGGCCAAACACCAGCAATGTCCGGAATGCAGAGAGGTTTTCATCTACATCCAGGGTGGGAGCTGGACCGCGTTGCCAAATAACCAACGCGCATTCACGCCAAGGGCAGAGCACCTTGTCTGGCCGCAGGAAGGCCATAGGGTCTGCCCACCTGAGGTGCCGGACACATTGAAGAAGGACTTTCTCGAAGCAGCAGCCATTCTCCCAAAGAGTCCCCAAGCTTCGGCCGCTTTGACCCGCCGATGCTTGCAACACCTCCTTCGAGAACATGGAAAGGCAACAAAGAGAGATTTGGCCGACCAGATCGACGAAATAGCACCATCTCTTCCGGCAAACCTCTCTGACCAATTGCACGCCGTCCGGAATATCGGAAATTTCGCAGCGCATCCGCAGAAGAGCACCAACAGCGGCGAGATTCTGGAAGTAGAGCCGCAAGAGGCCGAATGGAACCTCGATCTACTGGAGGAACTTTTCGACCATTATTTCGTAAAGCCGGCGTTTCTTCAAAGGAGGAAGGAGGCACTCAATAAGAAGCTGGCCGAGGCTGGAAAGCCGCTAATCGCCTAGACTCCATTCCAAGAATCGAACGCACATGAAGCCTCGCGCAGCGAGGCGACGGTAGAAGCCATGGCCTTCAGGCCATGGAACAGGGGCCACAAGAGAGAGTGCGGCTTTAGCCGCGGGCCTTTCGCGTCTCCAACCCGCGATCCAATCCCCCGTGCTCCCACCGCACCAACGTCATCTTCCCTCGCTCCGCCTCCCGCTCTAACTTCGACTCATGGAGCGCGCCCCGCAGGAACTCCGCACCTTCTTCATCACTACCGTCGCCGCCAATCGCCGCCGCCTTTTCCAAACCGACGCGAACGCGAACCTCTTCCTCCAGCTTCTCAATGAAGATCGCGCCAGAGGCCGCTACCAGATCCACGCTTTCGTCCTCATGCCTGACCACGTCCATCTCATCCTGACGCCGGCTCCGGGCGTCTCCATCGAGAAAGCGCTCCAATACATCAAAGGAGGCTTCTCCTTTCGTCTCAAATCCAAAATGCCCGTCTGGGAAAAGAGCTTCACGCTTCGCCGCATCGAAGACCCGCGCGACTACGACTCGCATCGCGATTACATCCACGCCAATCCCGTCCGCGCCCATCTCTGCGAACTCGCAGAGCATTTCTCCTGGTCCTCGGCAAATCCCGCCTTTAACGTCGATCCCGAGCCCGACCATCTCCGCGCCTAAAGGCGCTGGACAAGAGAGCCCCTAATTCGCCGGGTTAAAACCCGGCGCTTCTACCGCCTTCCTCGCTCCCGCTCGGAATCGAATGCACATCCAGCCTTGCAACGCGAGACTACGGTAGAAGCCATGACCTTTAGGCCATGGAATAAGCCCCTAAAAGAGAGCGGCTTGAGCCGCGGAGCCCGCGCCTTAAGGCTCTCTTCCTGAGAGCCGCCTCATTCGCTGGGTTAACACCCGGCGCTTCTACCGTCTTCCTCGCTGCCGCCCGGAATCGAATGCACATCCAGCCTCGCAACGCGAGGCTACGGTAGAAGCCATGGCCTTTAGGCCATGGAATAAGGCCCCTAAAAGAGAGCGGCTTGAGCCGCGGGCCTTTCGCAACCCTTCGACGAAAATCTCAAGCATCACCTCTTCTCGATTGCGCCCCAGCCGCACATCCAGCCTCGCATCGCGAGGCGACGGTAGAAGCCATGGAATAACGGAGCTTTTCGGTTTCCGGGCGCTCCCGGCACACCGCAACCTCATCGACTGCAGCATTACCTGTAACCTGTCACCTGTAACCTGTCACCTGCAACCTGTCACCTGTAACCTGGTTCACGACGCTTTCCCGCGCAGCTCCCGTTCCGCCCGGAACCAGTCCAGCTCCGGCTGCCCGTGCTGGTGACCGCGCTCCGCCCAGTATTGATGCGCCAGCTTTTCGATCTCCTCGTGGGTCACATGCCTGGCCGTCGACCTTCCCGCCTTCGCCGTTTTCGACTTCGCCACAGCCTTCGTCGTCGCCGCGGCTTTCGTCTTCGTCGCAGTCTTCTTTGGCTTTGCCGCCGCCTTCGCCTTCTTCACCGTGTTCGCCATGCGAACCTCCTCGAGTGAACTGAATGCCAACGAACGGCCCTCTTTCAGGATACGAAGCCCCCGCCCAACCTCATATACCTAAAGATTTCCCTGAACCTTGCTCGTAAACCCGCATTCTTCACCGCCAGGCCAGCCCTCAGAGCAGCCCGGCTCGCTTTTCCAGCGCCACGTAGCGCGGGTCGGAGCGAATCTCATCGAAGAAAGGATCGTACTTCAGATAGAGAATCTGTCCCTCGTGCGCATCCGCCGACCGGACAAGTTGCGCGATGGCGTTGTCCTTGTCATGCAGCAGCGCATAGGCTATGGCGAACTGGTAGGCCGGCGCCTTGAGCTTAGTCATCTGCCGGATCTGGCGCAGCGCTTCGGGCTTATCGCCGGTGCACGCCGCTGCATACGCCAGGGTTGCCGGGGTTGCCGGCACGCTCGGGTACGTCTTTGCCAGCCAGTTCGCCTCGCTGCGCGCCGTGCTGCAGTCGTTCTGCTCCACAGACATCACGACGATCAGCGCATGCGCCCCGAGGAAATTGGGACGAATCTCCAGCAGTCTCTGCAGAACCTGCTTCTGGCCCGCAACGTTGCGCTCGAAGTTGTAGGTAAAAAACTCGTCGAACGGCGGCACCACCGAGAGCGGATCCTGCTCGGCCGCCAGATGCAGTTGCCGGTGCGACTCGGCGAAGCGCCCGCGCGTGGCCAGCGACCACCCATAACGCGCGTGCGTTTCCGGGCCGGCGCCCAGCTCCACCGCGCGCCGGAAACCTGCCTCCGACCGGGTCCAGTTCCAGTACCAGATATAGTCCACGTCGGCCAGCAGGCCGTA
>JASHPM010000465.1 GCA_030038115.1 Acidobacteriaceae bacterium
GCGCGCAGATTTGCGAGAAAAGCGCCGGGCCCTCCCGCGTAGCTCCCCATGGTGAAAGCGAGCAGCAGGGAGATGAGAAAGATTCCCAGGCTGTAATCCCAGTAATAGAGCTCGAATCGGTAGTTTTTTGTGCCCTTAAAGGTGTTGGCGAAAGAGCCCCAGCAGACAGTGCTGAGAACGGTCATCAGCAGGGCGGCGTAAAACGTGGTCGGAACGAACATGGCGGCAGACTCCGTCCTGCGTTGGCGCGCCATGACGCGGCTCACGCAAGACCCACGCCATTAAAGCATTTTCAAATTCACTGTAAAAGCGGGAAATGAAGTTCGGCGGGACGGTTGTGGGGCAGGCATGACGCCGCGTTTGTTTTTCCGCACGCCAGCTCATACCGATATCAGCCTCGGCGATGGGGCCAGAGGATGAGAGAGGGCCGCCGTTTTTCCGCGCCGGGAGAATGCACCGGGTTCAGGCCAGGCCCAACTCCGTGCGCAGGGCTTCAATCTGCGCCTGTTTGCGCGCCGGCATGGGCTGAAAGAGAAACTGCACGCCATTGTCCTGACGGTCGACCAAACTGGCGGCCACCCGCAACGGCATCCCCTCGGTCCTCATCCACACTTCCACCAGCGTACCCGGCTCCAGCCGGCATTTTGTCTGGATCAGGCATCCTTCCGGGCTCAAATCCGCTATCTGGCCGGGATACTGCAGCCCGCGTCCCGGCAACACGATCTCCGCGTCGTTGGCAGATCCGACGCGGGGCGCCTCCCTGCGCTCTGGACTGTTCGCTGTGCTCTCCATGCCGCCCTTATCGGCGGAGCGAGGGACGAGCATGAACGCGGCTTCGGCGAAAAATCCGAGGATCATGCCGGCATAAGCCCAAAAAGGTACAATCCCTCTTTCTCCGCTATGACACGATCCCCGATTCTCCTGATCCACGGCGGCGCGTGGGACATACCCGCCGATCTGCTCGATGCCCACGAGCAGGGCGTCTTCGATGCGCTGCAGGAGGGTTGGCGCATCCTGGAGAGCGGCGGCTCCGCGCTGGACGCCGTAGAGACAGCGGTTACGACGCTCGAAGACGACCCCGCGTTCGACGCCGGCCGAGGCAGTTTTCTCACCCGGGACGGCCGCGTTCAGCTGGATGCTCTGATTATGGACGGCGCCACGCTCCGAGCCGGCGGCGTCGCCTGCGTGGAGCGCATTCGCAATCCCATCCAGGCCGCGCGGCTGGTTCTCGAAAAGAGCCCCCATGTTTACTTCGTGGGCCTGGGCGCCGAGGACTTCGCTCAGGCTAATGGCATACGGCTGATCGACAATTCCGAACTGGTTGTCGATCGTGAGCGCCAGCGTCTGGCCGAAGCGCAGGCGCGGGAGCGGGCCGGCCGGCCCGATCGGACCTTCTCGGGACCTCACAGCGAATCGCACGATGCTGACTCGCATGACACGGTGGGCGCGGTTGCTCTCGACGCGCAGGGCCGACTGGCGGCCGCGACCTCGACGGGAGGCACTCTGAACAAGGAGCCCGGCCGCGTCGGCGATTCGTCCCTCATTGGCTGTGGCTGCTACGCGGACAACGCGAGCGCGGCTGTGTCGGTGACCGGCTGGGGCGAACCGATCATGAAGCTGGTTCTCGGCAAGTGGGCCACGGATCGGGTGATGACGGGCCGCTCACCGGAACAGGTGGCGCCGGACGCTATGGCATATCTTTTGCGCCGCGCCGGCGGCCACGGCGGCATCATCCTGCTGGCACCGGATGGCCGTTACGGCCTTGCGCACAATACGCCGCGCATGGCCTGGGGCATCCATACCGCCGACGGCCCGCGAGTGGGGACCCTGCTTCGCGATGAGAGCGAGGAAGAGCCGTAAACCATGGTCGCGCCGGAGCAAGCCGGATGTTGCATCGAATCCGATTCTTTTCGGCCAAGACCGCGCAAATCCCCCTATAATTCAACTCCAAATCGATTCCAGGGGGATCCAACATGCTAAAAGGGTTTCGCGACTTTATCCTGCGCGGCAATGTCATGGACCTCGCCGTTGCGGTCGTCATCGGCGCAGCGTTTACCGCAATCGTCAACGCTTTGGTCAGCGACATTGTCAATCCGCTGATCGCTGCCATCGTGCACAAGCCGGACTTTTCGGCGCTGGTACTCGACGTCAACGGGGGCAAGATCAAGTACGGCGATTTCCTGAACGCCATCATTTCCTTCCTGCTGATCGCGGCGGTGGTCTATTTCGTTTTCGTGCTGCCCGTGAATGCGCTGCTTAAAAAGTTCCGGCCCTCGGAGGCCGCGCCGCCCGTTACCCGCCCCTGCCCCGAGTGCCTGTCCGACGTCCCTCTGGCGGCAAAGCGTTGCTCCCACTGCGGAGAGGTGGTTACACCGGCACTGAAACCGGCCTGAGCCGTGCGCGGCGCGGTGTTAAGCTTGCATCTTTGATCCTGCGGTTCACTCTTGCACCACCAGGAGCAGCCCACTGATGCCCTCGCGCGGCCCCACCCTCTTCGCATCCTTTTTTGTTCCCGCCATCGCCCTTCTCGTTGCACAAACGTCCTCTTCGACGCCATCACAGTCCGGCCAAGTTTTTGGCTATACGGATTTCGCCGCCGAACAGGCGAAGACCGATCACACCTTCCTCGCTGTGCC
>JASHPM010000466.1 GCA_030038115.1 Acidobacteriaceae bacterium
TCTTGACGGATCTGTTTTTCCTGAACGTGACGACGATTCCTTTCACCGGCGCGCGGCCCAACGTGGCGACGAACTTTGCGCTCCTGCTCATCCCCTATTTGGGATTCTTCCCCGCTGTAGTGATGTTCACCGTAGCCCTGGAGCCGGCGATGGAGGCCAGTGCCGGACATTTGGCGATCGCGGCTGGTTTAGCGGCAGGGGCGCATCTGGTGCTGCGGGCCATGTACCGCAGCAGGATCGCCGACCACGTGCAGCGCATCGAGGCGGACGAAGACGAAGAGGAGTTCCCGCTAAGGCTGGGGCTGCGCTACTGAGTGGGCGATCCCTTCTCGTGATGCGGAGAACGCAGCGCGTCGAGAACCAGCAGGATGCCGCCGATGACGATGGCGGAGTCGGCTACGTTGAAGTCGGGCCAGTGGTAGTGGACGATGTGGACCTCGAGGAAGTCTGTGACGAGACCCGAGCGGAGCCGGTCCCAGGCATTCCCAATTGTCCCGCCGAGAATGAGCGCGAGGGCAATCATGCTGGGCGAGGCGCGGCGGCCGAAGCGCAGGAGGATGAAGAGGACAACGGCCGCGGCAACCAGCGCGAAGATGGTCAGGACCCAGTGGATGAGCGAGGGGCGCGCGGATTCAGTGAACAGAGAAAAGGCCGCGCCGGGATTGCGCACGTGCGTGATGCGGAAGACGTGCCGGATGACGACGATGGCGTCGCCCTCGGGAATGTGGCGGCTGACCCAGTGCTTGGTCAGACGGTCGAGGAAGAGGATGACGGCGGAGAGCAACAGGAGCCAGGGTCGGCGGTCGGGAGCGGCGTTGCCGGGGGCAAGTTTGTCGCTCATGGCGCGTCCTCACGGTAGCCCATCTGGCGGAGGGCATCGGCGCAGCGCCCGCAGACGTTCGGCCACGGACCGAACTGTCGGACATGCTGGGGCGAGTCGTCGGGGTAGTAGTTCCAGCAGCGGTCACACTTGGAGCCGGAGGCGGATCCGATTTCGATTGTGGCCGCTCCACTCGCGGTCGAATTGCTCATCGACTGAAGCGACACTTGTGACACGTTGAAGAGCTCTTTCAGGTCGGGTTCGAACGATCTCAGAGCCTCAAGGACCGTCCCCCGCGCTGCGATGCTAACTCTTGCCTCCAGGGATTTTCCGATTGTCTTCTGTTTCCTCATCTCCTCCAATTTCAGGAGCACCTGATCTCTCAGAGAGATGAGTTCGCGCCAATTCTGCAGGAGAGTTTCGTTCGCTTTGCCGAGTTCATCCGGCTTCGGAAACAGCGCCAGATGCACGCTGGCCGGCCTGTCGGACACGGGTGGCAGATACTGCCAGACTTCCTCCGCCGTGAAGGTGAGGATGGGCGCGACCAGCCGGACCAGCGCCTCGGTGATCCTCCAGAGGACCGTCTGCGCGGAGCGGCGTTCGACGCTTCGCGGCGCGAAGGTATAGAGGCGGTCCTTGAGCACGTCGAGATAAAACGCGCTCAGGTCGACGATGCAGAATTCGTTGACGGCGTGATAAATGCGGTGGAACTGGAAGTCGCCGTACCAACCGCCCTTGCCGCCCACGCCGGAGACCTTTTCGACCAGCTCCCGAGCGCGCGCCAGCATATAACGGTCCAGCGGCAGAAGCTCCGCGTCGGACACGGCGTCGGACACGGGATCGAAACCGGCAAGATTCCCCAACAAAAAGCGAAACGTATTGCGCAGCTTGCGGTAATTTTCCGCGAGGCGCTGCATGATGTTCTCGCTGGAGACGACATCTTCGCGAAAGTCGACGCTGGCCACCCAGAGGCGGACGATCTCCGCGCCCAGGCGGTCGGCGATGTCGACAGGGTCGACGCCATTGCCGAGCGACTTGGACATGGCGCGGCCCTCCTCGTCGAGGGTCCAGCCAGCCGTACCGACCATGCGGAAGGGGGTTTCGTGCTTCTGTCCGACACCGACAGACGTGAGCAGCGAGGTGTGGAACCAGCCGCGGTACTGGTCACCGCCTTCGAAGTAGAGGTCGGCGGGCGGGGCGAGGCCGGGCTCGGTTTCGAGCACAGCGTGCCAGCTGGAGCCGGAGTCGAACCACACGTCGAGGATGTCCGTTTCGCGGCGAAAATCGGAGCCGCCGCAGTTGCCGCAATGCGCACCATGGGGCAGCAGCGCATCGGCGGCCTTTGTGTGCCAGACTTCCGCGCCCTCTTTCTCAAAAAGCTCCAGGATGCGCTGGTTCAGGACGCAATCCATCAGCGGCCGGTTGCAGGCCTGGCACAGGAACACGGCAATAGGCACGCCCCAGACGCGCTGGCGCGAGATGCACCAGTCCGGCCGCGTGGCGATCATGTTGGCGATGCGTTCCTCACCCCACGCCGGGTCCCATTTCACGCTGCTTTTGATCTCGTCGAGAGCGCGCCGGCGAAAGGTTGTCGGCGAGCCGTCGGGATTCTGCATGGGAGTGTCGATAGCGATGAACCACTGCTCCGTGGCCCGAAAGATGACCGGGTTGTGGCAGCGCCAGCAGTGCGGATAGCTGTGGTAGAGGTCCGACCGGCCCATGAGCGCGCCGCGGCTGGCCAGCAGATCGATGATGGGCTGGTTCGCCTCGAAGACCGTCTTGCCGTTGTACTCGGGCAAACCGTCGTGGATGCGTCCGGCATTGTCGACGTGGCTGGTTTGGTCCAGGCCATAGCGCGCGCCGGTGTTGAAGTCGTCCGCGCCGTGCGCGGGGGCAGTGTGGACGGCGCCGGTTCCCTGGTCGGCCGTGACGTAGTCGCCGAGCACGCCGAGGACAGAACGTTCGAGGAAGGGATGCTGGAAGGTCACGCGCTCCATGCGCGCGCCCTTGAAGGTCGCGATGGGGACGGCAGCCTCAAGATTGCAGGCTTCGCGGACCGCGGCAGCCAGCGCCTGGGCCACGATATAAACCTGACCTTCCTGTTGCAGCGCCACGTACTCAAAGTCCGGATGAAAGGCGACGGCCAGCGAGGCGGGCAGCGTCCAGGGGGTCGTGGTCCAGATGATGGTCGCCACTTTTTTGCCGGCCAATTTCGGATGGATGGCCGCCGGGTCGCTGGTCAGCTGGTAGCGCACGTAAATACTGGGGCTGGTGTGCTGCTCATACTCGATTTCGGCATCGGCCAGAGCGGTGCGGTCGTGGATGCACCAGTAGACCGGCCGGAGGCCGCGATAGACAAAGCCGCCCTCCAGAAACCGGTAGAAGGTCTCGAGCGTCCGGGCTTCGTAGGCGCGCGACATGGTGCTGTAAGGCGAGTCCCAGCGGCCAAAAACGCCGAGGCGGATGAACTGGCTCCGTTGCAGGTCGACATACTTCTGGGCGTACTCGCGGCAGTGGCGGAGAAATTCGCCGGCCGGCATATCCAGCTTCCTGCGGCCCAGCTGCTCGTCTACTTTAATCTCGATGGGCAGGCCGTGGCAGTCGAAGCCGGGGACGAAGGGCGAATCGAACCCGGCCATGGTCTTACATTTAACGATGAAATCCTTGAGGCACTTGTTCAGGGCGTGGCCCAGGTGCAGGGGCCCGTTGGCGTAGGGGGGGCCGTCGTGGAGAATCCAGCGCGGGGCGCCCCGGCGGGCCTCGCGAATCTGCCCGTAGAGGTTAGATTCCTGCCAACCCCGCAGACGCGCGGGCTCGTTCTGGGGCAGGTTTGCCTTCATGGGGAAGGCGGTGCGGGGCAGCGAAAGGGTATCTTTCAGTGCAACAAGCCTTTGGTCGCCGGATGGCGGCGCAGCGGACATCGTCTCTCCAGCCAATTTGGATAAACTTCATTGTATCCGCCAGAACACCAGTAACTTCCTGCCGAATCGCACGTCTATCGATGGAGGGAGAAGTGCAGGTTTTGGAGGCTAAACCGGCATCTGAAGTAAAAGAGAACGCCCCGGACGAGACAGAGAGGGCGGCTGTCATTCATAATCAGGAGAAGCCGGGCGAGGGTGCCCGGCCCGGATAGATGGGGCAAACGGTTTTGACGTCTCCGAACCTGGTACCGGACACAAATCGGGTGAGTGAAGCCCAGTCGCCGGCTCTGCACTTTGCCGGCCTGGATTCGATTGTCGAGGAGCCGATCTGGAAGACGCTGTACTCGAGCGTCGTTGACGTGCTCTTCCCGAAGAAGCTGCCGCCGCTGCAGCTAAGCTCGGCGCCGATCGCCGTGAAAGACCCGATGGCGGTGAAGCGGAGCCCGGCTTCGAGCGCCGTTTCATTCGTCACGCACGTGGTTATCGTTGGGCTCATCCTGCTGTTCGCGATCGAGCAGTGGCACGAGCGCGCCGTGCAGAGGAAGATGGCGGTCACGCCCGTCGATGTGTCGCCCTTCATCCCCGCTTCTCCGGCAAAGGATGTAATGGGCGGCGGTGGTGGCGGCGGCAACCATGAGACGGTCGAGGCGTCGAAGGGCAAGCTGCCGAAGATGGAAAAGCAGCCGCTGGCGCCCCCCCAGATTCTGAAGATCGACCATCCCAAGCTGGCTGTGGAGCCGGCCGTGATGATGCCGGAGCAGATCAAGCTGCCGGATAACCCGAATATGCCGAACATCGGCATCCCGCAGTCGCCGCAGATCGCGCTGGCCTCGCAGGGCGGTGGGTCAGGGTCTGGATTTGGCAGCGGCTCGGGCGGCGGCATTGGCTCCGGCAACGGCAACGGCATCGGGCCCGGTTCGGGCGGCGGATACGGCGGCGGAATCTATCATCCGGGCGGCGGCGTTTCCAACCCGGTCCTGATTTATGCGCCGGATCCGGAGTTTTCCGACGAAGCGCGGCGCGCGAAATACCAGGGTGTGTGCGTGGTTGGCCTGATTGTGGATGCGCAGGGCAACCCGCAGCGGGTGCGGATCGTGCGCCCGCTGGGCATGGGCCTGGATGAAAAGGCGATGGACGCGGTGCGGCAGTACAAGTTCAAGCCGGCCATCTTTAACGGACGTCCGGTTCCGGTGGAAATCAATATCGAGGTGAATTTCCGAATCTACTGATTGAGGGATTCGGAACCGCAAAGCCTTCGCTGCTTAACGGCGCGAAGGCTTTTTTGCATTCCGAGGGCGCGGGGCCGATCGCGGCGGGTGTGCGGGCCGGCCTACGAAGCCGTTCTCAACGCTTCCACCACCGCGTCATGGAAGGCGGGCCGAACCTGACGGATCGCGTCACTGGAGCGGTCGGGCCAGGTGCGGTTGGTGAGCAGCGCGACCGCCAGCTCCTGGTCCGGGTCGATCCACAGCGAGCAGCCGGAATAGCCCAGGTGGCCGATGGAGCGCGGTCCGAAATAGCGGCCTGACGAAGAGCCTTCGGTCGGCACGTCCCATCCCAGAGCGCGGGACTTTCCGTCCGGCGTTTTCTGGCGGGTTGCGAACAGCGCCACGGTCTCCGGGCGGAAGAGCTGCCGGCCGTCCGCGGTGCGGCCCTGCGCGAGGATGCACTGGGCGAAACACAGCAGGTCCCTGACATTGCCGAACAATCCCGCATGTCCCGCAACGCCGCCGAGGACGAAGCAGTTCTCATCCTGGACTTCTCCCTGAATGACGCGGCCACGGAAGGTCCGGTCATCTTCCGTG
>JASHPM010000467.1 GCA_030038115.1 Acidobacteriaceae bacterium
CCACGCCCAACGACCGCGGCTTCTATAACGTCACCGCAACAGCCAGCGTGACCGGTTATCCCTGCTTCACCACCCTGACCGAAGCTACGCCGCTCGATCTCAATTCGGGTTTCCTCGGCAACCAGTTTGCGTTCACCATGAATGCGTCTCCGTCAGGAGGCTCCTTCAGCCTGTCCGGCGCTCTCTCGCCCGACGGGAAGACCATCGCGGCGGTCTACGTCGCCGGTGGCGGCACGTGCAGCCTGGACCTCGGAACGGGAACGCTGACGCTGCAGTAGCGAGGGTCTGGCTGGCGCCGCCCATGCGGCTTGCGGCCGAGGAACCCACTCAGGCGTCCTGCGGATTCTCGGAATCTGTTCGCGACGCCAAAAACATCATCCCGAAGACCCCAAAGACCAACGCCGCGCCCATCCACACCGGTGCGCGTGCATACAGGACGAACAACAGCGTCACCCCTGCCGCCAGCCCCGCCAGCCACGCCCGCCACCATCGGCGCCAGCGGAACAGCAGCCATAGCGCGGCGGCCAGCTCTCCCGCTGCGGCCACCCACACGGCGATCCGGATGCCCTCCAGCGCCAGGGATTCCGGTGCGCGTCCCTCCACGCGATCCTTCACTCCATGCAGAATCTTCGGCACGGCAACGGGATCGGCGAACTCCGTAAACAGATCCAGCACCAGCGCGGCCTGTGTCCAGCGGTAGTGCAACCGGATGCGGCTCACCAGGCGCGTATGACCGGCATCCATCGGATACAGGGCCCAGACGATCGAGCCATCCGACGGGTTTGTCCTGCCTCGCCAGATCAGGTAACGATCGGCCTCGATCTCTCCGAAGTACATCCGCGCCACTGCGCTGATCGGCAGCACATCGCCCGTTTGCGGATGTTGCCACGCCGGCACGATGCCCTTCGCGCTCCGAATACCGCTCGTGCTGCCGAGGTTCTCGATCAGGTCATAGCCATAGAAGCCGGCCCGGTCGTACCCCATCTGCGCCAGCCACGGCCAGATCTTCGCCGCGCTGCCGTCGATTGTGATGGCCCTCGTTGCGCAGAACGTCGGGGACGGGACAAGCTCATCTCCAGGGATCGCGCGCGTCACTTCTTCCGCGGTCGCGCCCCAGCGCAACTGCGCCGGCCGGATCGCCACAAAATAGGCCCCCGGCAGCAACGCGGCCAGCGTCAGAGCCGCGGCCAGCCTCAGGGCCAAAGACGCTGGCGAAGATCGGCTGTTCGTCGTTGCGGACACGTGTTCGCAGTATCTGCTCCTGGCCTGCCATCATGTCAGTGACCCGAGTCACGGCTACCCGGCGCGCTCCTCCGCTACACTGTCGGGTCTCGGAGGATCCCATGCCGCACCGTGTATGTCCGTGGTGGCTCGGCTACTGTCTGGCCTGTCCTGTGCTGCGACTGGGGCAAAACCCCTCTAACATCCTCGCCCCTTATGTTCACGACGGCATGACGGTCTTCGAGCCCGGGCCAGGCATGGGTTTCTTCACCCTCGAGCTGGCCCGCCGCTTGGGGCCTTCGGGCCGTGTCGTCGCCGTCGATGTCCAGCCTAAAGATGATTCAAAGCCTGACTCGCCGCGCAGCCAAAGCCGGACTCCTCGATCGTATCGATGCCCGCATCGCATCCGCCGGCTCCGCGAATTACTCCGATCTCCTCGGACGCGTCGATTTCACCCTGGCCTATGCCATGGTGCATGAGGTTCCCGACGTTCCTCAGTTCTTCTCAGCCGTGGCCGCGCTCTCAAAGCCCGGCGCATCGCTGCTGCTCGCCGAGCCCAGAGGCCACGTAAAGGACGCTGCTTTCGACGCCGAAGTGCAGGCCGCTGCCGCCGCCGGCTTTACCGTGGCTGACACCCCTGCCATCAGCCGTTCCTACGCGGCCCTCCTGCGAAAAACCGGCGACAACCCCGCCACATGATCGCGGTTCGCCGGCCACAGTCTGGGCTCAGGCCGCAAAGCCATGATGGAGTTTGATACGAAGGTGGGATGGTTCGCCCCATGGCCGATTCCATAAAATTGACCGGATTTGCGGCAATTCGCCGCTGGGCAAAGCGGCCAGCCTCGGGGCTGCTCCGCAGGAAGGGGCATCGGCAGGTTTCCGGTGCCGGGAGAGCTGTTTGGAGGACCACGACGCAAAGGAGCGAGGGGCTCGTTTCGGGAAGAATGCCCGCCTGATCCGATCGGGAACTCGCAGACTGGTTCTCGCCGCCCAGCTTGTGTCCGTGGCTCTGGGAGCCTTGCGCCCAGCCGGGGCCCTTGAACCCCGCAAAGCCATCACCCAATACGTGCAAACCGTCTGGAACAGCGAGTTGGGACTGCCGGAGAACTCAGTTCACGCCATCGTGCAGACAGCGGACGGCTACCTGTGGATGGGAACCGAGGAGGGCGTGACCCGGTTCGACGGGGTCCGATTCGTCACGTACACCTACCACAACGCTCCGGGGCTGGCGTCGGACTATATTCTGGCCCTCGCTGCCAGCCGTGACGGCAGTCTGTGGATCGGAACCGACAGCGGGCTGAGCCATTACGTGGCCGGCGCCAGTCCGGGACAACCGGGCAGGTTTGTCACGCTGACGGCAAAGGATGGTCTGTCGGGGAACGTGGTGCTGGCGCTGGCCCAGGACCGCGAGGGAGCCCTGTGGGTGGGAACCTCGCGGGGCGTGAACCGCATCTTCAACGGCCGTGTGGAGGACTGGACCCGCGGCCACGGGATCCCTCAGGGCCAGGTGAATGCCATTGCGGTAGACGCGGGCGGCACGCTCTGGGTGGGTACTCCAGGCGGACTGGCACGCTTTGCGGGGGGACAGTTCGTCGCGCTCGCCGGGCGCGACTGGCTGGCGGGCGACGACATCACTGCGCTTGCGGCAGCGCCGGACGGATCGCTTTGGGTGGGGACACAGAACCATGGCATTGCGCGGATCCGCGCCGGGCAGATTGTGACGTCCCCGGTTCACCTGCCGTGGCGGGACATCACCGCCCTGCTCGTCGATCGCGACGGAGCCCTGTGGATGGTCTTCGACCGGCACGGCATCGGGAGACTGTACGGGGACAGGCTGGACGTTTACGGAGCAGCCCAGGGATTGCCGAGCGATCTGGTCTCCAGCGCGCTCTTCGAAGACCGCGAGGGCAGCGTGTGGGTGGGCACAGGGGATGCCGGCGTGATCCAGCTGCGCGACGGCGGATTCATGGTCTACGGCAAGCGCGAGGGGCTCTCCGGCAACTACGTGGGCCAGGTCGCGCAGGGACCGGACGGCAGCATGTACTTCGGGATGGATATCCTCGGCGTGAACCGGCTGTATCCGGACGGGCGCGTGGAGGTCCTGGACCAGCGCATAGGGTTGCCCAGTCAGACTGTCTATTCCCTGATGGTGGCGCGCGACGGCAGTTTGTGGATTGGTTATGGGCGCGGGACTCTGGCCCGCGTGGATCATGGCCGAGTAACCGTCTGGCACGCCCCACAGGACCTGCGGGCGTCGCTCTATTCGCTGTTTCAGTCGAGCGACGGGCGTATCTGGGTGGGCTTCGATCCCTCCGGCCTGGCGTACTTCGTGAATGGAGTTTTCCACCACGTCACAACCACGGGCAGGGTGGAGTGCATCGCGCAGTCACCCGATGGAGCGCTGTGGGTGGCCGCGGATGGGGAAGGTGTGCTGCGCTACCTGCACGACACGATCACGCGCTACACCACGGCGGATGGACTTCCCAACGAGCATCCCGTGTATGTCTACCCTGACCGCGACGGCGCCGTCTGGGTGGCGCTGGCCAGCGGCAACGTGAGCCGGATCGAGGACGGGAGAATCGCCACATGGACCCCCAGGCAGGGGATACCGGACACGGCCATCGGATCGATCCTCGAGGACAATTTCGGCAACTTCTGGATGGGTGGCAACGACGGGATATTCCGCATAGCGAAGGAGGAACTCATCCGCACAGCGGGGGCAGCCCAGGGAAAAGTCCAGGCCAGGGTCTACGGACACGGGGCTGGGCTGCGCATCTCCGAGACCGTGTTCGGAAGCATGCCGGCTGCGTGGAAGGGACGCGACGGGCGGTTGTGGTTTGGCACCATCGGTGGAGCGGCGGTCGTGGATCCGGCGCACCTGCCGGCAGCGCCCATACCGCCGCCGGTGGCCATCGAGCGCGTGGCGGTGAATTCAGAGCCCGTGACCATGAGCAACGAAATTCAGCTGGGGCCCAGCCCTGTGAATCTTGAGGTTTCGTTCACGGCGCCCACCTTCGTTGCGCCGCAAAGTGTGCACTTCCGCTACCGGCTGTACGGTTTCGACCAGGACTGGATCGGGGCGGACGTGCGCAGCGCGCGCTACACCAACCTGCCGGCGGGCAACTACCGGTTCGAAGTGCAGGCCAGGAACGCCGGCGGAGCATGGAGCGCCTCCGATGCCCGGTTCGGCTTTGTGCTGCGCCCCCCGCTCCGGCAAACCACGCTGGCGTACGTGTTGTACATCGTGTTCGCCATCCTGATTGCGTGGGGCGTGATGGCGTTTCGAACCAGGAGCCTGGTGCTCCGGCAGCAGGAGCTGGCCCAGCTTGTGACCGAGCGCACGGCTCAGCTGGAGACGGAAAAAACCGCGCTCGAAGCGGCACGGCGCGAGCTGCAGGTGCAGGCCACGCACGACTCCTTGACCGGGCTCCTCAACCGCGCGGCCATCCTCGAGCATCTGGAGCGCGAAATCTCCCGCGCCTCGAGGGACAACGAGCCTCTGGGCGTGATCCTCGGCGACCTGGATCACTTCAAGACCGTGAACGACCAGTACGGACATCTGTGCGGGGACGAAGTCCTGCGCGAGGTCGCGGCGCGTTTCCGCGCGGCGATCCGCGGCTACGATGTGGTGGGACGCTATGGCGGCGAAGAGTTTCTGATCCTCTTTCCCGGATGGGACCCGGTGCACGGGGTGGAACGCATCGACGATCTGCTCGATGCCATTCGCTCGCGGCCCTATCGTACGAACGAAGCGGAAATCCGGCTCACCTGCAGCCTGGGAGTCGGCATGTTCCGGCCGGATCTGGATCCGCGGGACGCCAACGAGGTCATCCGGCGCGCGGACACCGCCTTGTATGTAGCCAAGAACTCCGGACGAAACCAGGCCGGCTTCGAGATGCGCGGTATTCGGTTCTCAGACACTTCGTTGTACATCTAGCCCGGTATTCCTCAAAAAAAAACAGGAGTTCCCGGAGGCAAGGGAACTCCTGTCGGCCGATCCTGAACTGCGTTCGGTTGCCCTAAGTTCAGTTGCCCTAAGTTCAGTTGCCCTGCATTCAGTTGCCAAGGATTCGCTCGGGCAGCAGCGCCAGCGCCACCTGCGTTCCTTCCTCGCCGCGCGAGGCCAGTTCGCGGACGGCCTGCCTTTCCGCCTTCGGCTGGTACACGGAAACGTGGGTTTCGCTGCCGGCGATCGAGACCTCTTCCAGGAAGTAACGGTCGCCGTACTTCCTGAACGTCACCACGCCCTTCTTTGCCGGGGTCGGATCGAAGGAAGTCTGAATCACCGCCATCCCGGACTGGGTGCTCGCGCGGTTGCGCAGCAGGAGCGTGTTGTCGCCGATCATGGCGATGATGTACGTTCCCTGGCCGAAGTGGGTTGTCCCGTAGTCGAATGAGAACGGCACGGTCACCTGGGCATGGATCAGGCTGGTTTGGGCGTGCAGTGTCAGCGACAAAGACGCGGTGGCGGCGAGGGTGGCAAGAGCGAGTGTGCGAAGGATCGATTTCATGGCGGTTTCTCCTGGGGAAGGCGCTTTGAACTGGTCTCAACAACCGCCTTCACTGGAGAACGCGCTGTGCCCTGGGAAAAAGGGCAACCGAATCGAAAATTATTTTTCGCCTTCGCCGCTTTCCTCGTCCGGACCGCCCTCACCGGGCGCCGGCTCCCCCGGCCGCATCTGCCGGAACAGCCAGATGCGCGCCAGGGACCAGTCCCGCTTCACCGAGCGCGGAGACACTTCCAGAATCCGCGCTATCTCCTCCACTGACAACCCTCCGAAGTAGCGCAGCTCCACCACCCGGGCCTGCCGCGGATTGTGCGCCGCCAGCAGCGTCAGCGCCTCATCGAGCCAGGCCACTTCGTCCAGCCGCTCCGGCGCGATGGCCAGGTCCTCCTCCATCTCCACGCGGTGCAGCCCCCCGGCCCGCCGCTGCGCCGCATGCGCCCGCGCGTAATCCACCAGCACCTGCCGCATCACGTGCGCCGCCAGCCCGATGAAATGCGCGCGGCTGTTCCAGTCGATGTCCTCCCCCACCAGCCGCAGATACGCTTCGTTGATCAGCGCCGTGGCCTGCAGAGTGTGGTCGGGCCGCTCGCGCCGCATGTACGCCTGCGCCAGCCGGTGCAACTCGGAATAAACCATCGGCAGCAGATGTCCCGCGGCCGCGGAATCTCCCGCGCGCATCGCTTTGAGCAGTTGGGTCACTTCTCCTGAGACTGGTTCCATGACCGCTCCCGGACCATCAATGACGTTGCGTAGGATCGACGCCCTATTTTAGACAGTGCCTCGATTTTGTCGCCATCGCTGCCCGGTCAGGACCTGCGCTGCATGGGCCAGCGTGAGCCAGACAGCTGAAGGACGATCCCACGGCGTGGAGACTGGCTACTGCTGCAGCAGGATTGAGACAGTCCCGTCCGAGTTGTTCGCCACGGCAAGATCGAGTCTCCCGTCGCCGTTGAAGTCCGCGGCAACGATGGCGACCGGGTCATTTCCCACTGCGTAGGGCGAGCCGGATGCCTCTGCGAATGTCCCGTCGCCGTTCCCCAGCAGAAGGGTAACGGTGTTATCGCTGGCGTTCGCTATCGCCAAATCCAGCTTCCCGTCATTGTTGAAATCTCCCGCGACGATGGCCTCCGGTCCGTTGCCGACAGGGATGGTGATGGGCCCCTGAAACGTTCCGTCGCCGTTCCCCAGCAGGATGTAGACTACGTTCGCAGCGAAATCCGTCACCGCGAGATCCAGCTTTCCGTCGCCATTGAAGTCGGCGGCAACGATCGCATAGAG
>JASHPM010000061.1 GCA_030038115.1 Acidobacteriaceae bacterium
ACCAACACCGCATCTTCAACCGCGGCCAGATCTTCGGGGTGGTCGTGCAGCGCGAGCATCACGTGCTTCATCTTCCGATCGGCGATAAAACCGAGCAACTGCTTGTCCAGCGTGATCTGGTCGGCTTTCGCTAATCCAAGCCAGGAACGCGCCTGGATGGCGTCGATGGGCTCGGCTTCCAGAGCGCGCCGCAGGCCGGCGTTGATAGCGAAAGTGGCGGCAACGGTGAGCGCTTCGGGGCGCGGCAGCTTGCTCTGGCTGAGGAAGTGGAGCAGCGAAGCCTGGTTCTCATAGATGGCGGAGAGACTGGATTCGACCTCAGCCAGGGTGCCGGTGAGGAGAATCTCGAGGATGCGCTTCTGCTCGTCCCGGAAAAGTGAACGGAGGGAGTAAGTCTGCCCATCGAAATGGCGGTCGAAGCAACGCACGACTTCAGGGAAATTGCCCTGGTTGACGGCGGCTTTGGCTTCCTCGACGAATTTCTCGTAATCCGCGGACTGTGCAGGGTCAAAGCGTTTAACGACGGCGGTTATGTTCTGGTCGCCGAAGTGAAGAACGCCGAAAGCCACGGTTTCGGCGGCTTCGGTGATCTTCGAAGAGATCAGCGCCTGGCCGACGACGAGACGCACACGGCCGGAGATGACCGAGTCGTACGCGAGGCGGCGCACGGAAAAGCAGAAAAGGTCGGCTTCATCCGGGTAATTCGTGAAGATGGAACTGATGGCGTAATGAGCGGCAACCTCTTCGAGCCCAACCTGCATGGCGCGGATGTAGCGGTTATAGATGGAGGCGCCGTCCTGCTGCTCGGGGATATTGCTTTTGGCGGCAGCGAGGCGATCGACGAATTTCTTTTCGAGGGTGGCGGCGCGCCTGCCGAAGAGCTCCGCGGCGAGCTGCAGCACGCGGCCGGCGTAGGCGATAACCTGCACCGTCTCGATGCCGGAGATGTCGTCGAAGAACCAGCCGCAGCTGGTGTACATGAGCATGGCGTGGCGTTCCAGCTCCATGAGCATGAGGGCACGCGTGCGTTCGTCTTCGTTGAACTCGTAAAGGGCGTGGGCGTGAAAGAAGGCGTCACGCGATTCGCGGGAGCGATCGAGAACCACGGAGATGTAGTCGTTGCGCGCGGCGTCGGGATCCTTGAAGAGGCGGAGGGCGGCTTCATGGAAGAGCGGCGCGATGGCATCGCGCAGCGCGTCCAGCGCATCGCGCAGAGGGGTGCGCCACTTCTGGTTCCATCCGGGACGGCCGCTGGAGCAGCCGCAGTCGGAGCGCCAGCGTTCGATGCCATGCACGCAGCTCCAGGAAGTGTTTTCGACGATTTGGGCCTCGAAACGCGGAGGGTTCTGCTCGAGGAATTCGCCGTAGTTGGTGAGACGAGCGCCGGCGGGATCGGCTTTGTGGTTCTGGTCCTGCAGGGAGTGGAGGACCCAGGCGAGCGCCATTTCACCATAGCGATGATGGTGGCCGTAGCTTTCACCGTCGGTGGCGACGTGGACGATCTGGGCGCCGCTGCTTTCGGGTTTGAAGCCGCTCAGGAGGCGCTGGGCAAAGCCTTCGCCGCTGTTGAGCAGTCCTTCAAAAGCGATGGCGCGCGAGCGGGGGCCGTCGTAAAAGAAGACGGCGATAGTGCGGCCTTCCCTGAGCCGGACCAGATAGGATCGTGTCGTATCGACGGTGGCATCGGGGGTGTCGATCCAGGCAGGCTCGGCTGGTTCTTTCTGGTCTTTGACTGACGAAGCCTTTACGGCTCGGGCAGGTGCTGGCGCGGCCAGCGAACGGATGCGGGCGCACTGGTGGGGGGCAAGCAGCACGAAGCGGATGCCGTTCTGGGCAAGAAGATCGAGCGACTCAGAGTCGACGGCGGTCTCCGGCAGCCACATACCTTCGGGCATGCGTCCGAATCGATGGCGGAAATCGGCGATGCCCCAGCGAATCTGGGTGATGCGGTCGCGCGTATTGGCCAGGGGCATGATGAGGTGGTTGTAGACCTGCGCCATCGCCGAACCATGGCCGGAGTAGCGCGCCTGGCTGCGCGCGTCGGCGCGCACAATGGCTTCGTGGACGGGGCGCGCGTTCTGTTCGAGCCAGGAGAGCAGGGTAGGCCCGAAGTTGAAGCTCATGCGTGCGTAGTTGTTGAGGATGCGGATGATCTGGTTCTGCTGATCGACGATGCGGGCGGCGCCATTGGGCGCGTAGCACTCCGCGGTGATGCGGTCATTCCAGTCGTGCCAGGGAGCGGCGGAGTCCTGCGCCTCGACGGTCTCCAGCCACGGATTCTCGCGCGGGGGCTGATAGAAGTGGCCGTGGATGCAGATGGTTCGCTCGGCGCTGCTCATGTCTTTCCTGGTCGATCCATCTTAAAGTACACGCACGGGCGATCCGGACAACATGCCCGACCTATTCTTATCGGCAAAATTTGGCATGTGCGACAATGGACGAGTACGGATGTGTGCCCGACCGGGCACTCTCCGGGAGAATCGTCATGTTTGACAACCTGTTAAAACCCGAGCACCTGATCATCATCCTCGTGATTGCTCTTCTCATCTTCGGTCCCAGCAAGCTGCCGGGTCTGGGCAAGGGCCTGGGCGAGGCGTTTCGCGGATTCAAGGAAGGCATCAAGGGCTCGCCTGACAATACAGATGCAGCTTCCAAACAGGAAAACGCCGCGAAGTCGGAAAATGTCACGCCTCAGGTGAA
>JASHPM010000468.1 GCA_030038115.1 Acidobacteriaceae bacterium
TCTACTATCTGTCGACGAACGCCAAGGGCTCGAATGCCACGGCCATCTGGCGCGCCCACAAACGTGGCGCACTCTTCGCCAATCCCTGCTTCACGCAGATTCACCCCACCTGCATTCCGGTGTCCGGCGATTACCAGTCGAAGCTGACGCTGATGAGCGAATCGCTGCGCAACGACGGCCGCATCTGGGTGCCGAAGCAAAAGGGGGATAAGCGTCCTCCCAATCAAATCCCCGAAAACGATCGCGACTACTATCTGGAGCGGCGCTATCCGAGTTTCGGCAACCTGGTCCCGCGCGATGTGGCCTCGCGTAATGCGAAGGCGGTCTGCGATGAGGGCCGGGGCGTGGGCGAAACCGGACTCGGCGTCTACCTGGATTTCGCCGAAGCCATCGCTCACCTGGGCGAGGCGACCATCCGCGAACGCTACGGCAATCTGTTCGACATGTATCAGCGCATCACCGACGAGGATCCCTACAAGGTCCCGATGCGAATCTATCCGGCGATTCACTACACGATGGGCGGACTCTGGGTCGACTACCAGCTGCAGAGCACCATCCCCGGACTCTTTGTGCTGGGAGAAGCCAATTTCTCCGACCACGGCGCCAATCGCCTGGGTGCCAGCGCCCTGATGCAGGGGCTCTCCGATGGCTATTTCATCATTCCCTACACCGTGGGCAACTATCTTGCCAACGTGAAGCTGGCGAAGGTTACCGAGTCGCATCCCGAAGCGCAGGCCGCACTTGCTTCCACGCAGCAGGGCGTCGCGAAACTGCTCTCCATCCATGGCAAGCGAACTGTGGACTCCTTCCATCGCGAGCTGGGCAAAATCATGTGGGACGACTGCGGTATGTCGCGCAACGCCGCGGGACTCAGGGGAGCCATCGGCAAGATCCGCGCCCTGCGCAAGGAGTTCTGGCAGAACCTGAACGTCCCCGGTTCGGGCGAGGATCTGAATCAGAGCCTCGAAAAGGCCGGGCGCGTTGCCGATTTTCTCGAGCTGGGCGAGCTGACCTGCATCGATGCGCTCGAGCGCAACGAATCCTGCGGTGGACACTTCCGCGAGGAATACCAGACGCCCGACGGCGAAGCGCAGCGCGACGACGACCACTTCAGCTACGTCGCCGCCTGGGGGTATACCGGCGCCGGCAAGCCCCCGGAGCTGACGAAGGAACCGCTGGAATTCGCCTACGTTCATCCCAGCCAGAGGAGCTACAAGTAATGAAACTCAGGCTGACCATCTGGCGGCAACCGAATCCAGGAAGCAAAGGAAAGTTCGTTAGCTACCCTATGGACAACGTGAACCCGGAAATGTCGATGCTGGAGTGCCTCGACGTGCTGAACGAAACCCTGAGCGAGCGCGGCGAAGAACCGGTGGCCTTCGAGCACGACTGCCGCGAAGGCATCTGCGGCTCCTGCGGTTTCATGATTAACGGCATTGCGCACGGCCCGCTGCCCGCAACCACCGTTTGCCAGCTCACCATGCGTCACTTCAAAGACGGCCAGGAACTGGTGCTGGAACCCTGGCGCTCCCGATCGTTTCCTTTCCTAAAGGATCTGGTCGTCGACCGGCGCTCGCTGGACCGCATCATTCAGTCGGGTGGATACGTTTCTGTTTCCACCGGCAACGCACCGGACGGCAATGCGACTCCCGTGGGCAAGGAAATCGCGGACAGGGCCATGGACGCGGCCGCCTGCATCGGCTGCGGCGCGTGCGTAGCCGCCTGCCCCAACGGATCGGCGGCTCTGTTCACCGGCGCAAAGATCGCCCATCTCGGCATTCTTCCCCAGGGCAAACCGGAGCAGGATCGGCGCGCGGTGCGGATGGTGGCGCAGATGAACGCCGAAGGCTTCGGCAGCTGCACCAACATCGGCGAATGCACCGGCGTCTGTCCCAAGGAGATTCCCCTGGATGCGATCGCAAAGATGAACCGCGACTATCTGTTGGGCGCGTGGAACGAACGCCACCAGGTGGTCACGGCCATCGCACCCGTCGCCGACTGGAATTTCGAAGAGAAGTAAGCCGGCGGAGGCCGCCTGCCGAACCGAGCCGCTCCGGTTGTTCGCTGAGCTGCCCCGGCAGCTGAGGCTGTTGCTACAATCCGTCTGCAGGACCGAGCTATCGTCATGAGATTCTTGTATACTGCTCTGTTTCTTCTGGCGGCACCGCTGCCGCTCCCCGCTCAAACAACCCATCCCGCATCCGCGCCCAAGCCTGTGCCCCACAAATCCATCCCTCAAAACGCCGCCGCCGTGCATCGCTCCGCCATCGTCATCGACACCCACGCCGACACTCCGCAGCGCATGCTCGACGACCATTACGACCTCACCGAACCCCTCGGCGGTGGCTATCTGAACTTCGCCTCGGCCAAACAAGGCAATCTGGGCGCGGAGTTCTTCTCCATCTGGGTGGAACCGAAGCTGAACGAGGGCCACTATGCGCGGCGAACCCTGGAGCTCATCGACACCGTGCTCCAGCAGGCGGCCAGACATCCGGACCAGATGATGATGGCCTACTCGCCCGACGACATCCTCCGTGCCCATCGCGAGCACAAGCTCGCCGCGCTCATGGGCATTGAAGGCGGACACTCCATCGAAGATTCTCTCCCCCTGCTGCGCGATTATTACCGCCTTGGCGTCCGCTACATGACGCTCACCTGGTCGAATTCGAACGATTGGGCCGACTCCTCCGGCGATATCGACGATCCCAGCGTCCACCACACCCAGGACGGCCTCACCGACTTTGGCAAGGACGTGGTCTACGAGATGAATCGTCTCGGCATGATGGTCGACATATCTCACGTCTCCGACAAAACCTTTTACCGCGCGGTCATCACCTCGCGCGCGCCGGTCTTCGCATCGCACTCCTCGGCGCGAGCGCTCACCAATGCTCCGCGCAACATGACCGACGACATGCTGCGCGCCGTCGCCCGCAGTGGCGGTCCCAGCAGCAGGGGCGGCGTGGTCATGGTGAACTTCTATTCCGGCTTCATCAGCGACGACTGGCGCAACGCCTGGAACGCGCAGGCCCCCGAGCGCCAGGCCGCGGAAAGTGCGCAGATCGCGCAGTGGAAAGCCGAGGGCAAAACCGTTACCTACGAAATGACCGGCGCCCTCGACAAGCAGTGGGCCGCCAAAATTCCGCGTCCACCCCTCAGCATGCTCATCGACCACATCGACCACGTGGCCAAAGTCGCGGGCATCGGCCACGTTGGCCTCGGATCGGATTTCGACGGGATTCCTTCCTCGCCGGAAGGCATCGATTCGGCGGCGGATCTGCCGAAGATCACCGCCGCGCTGATGGCCCGCGGCTATTCCGCGGAAGATTGCCGCAAAATTCTCGGCGAGAACTTCCTGCGTTTCTTCCGTGACGTGCAGGCGACGGCGAAACAGCTGCAGGCGCAGTCGCCGGAGCGCCCGAAAATCACCAGCCAGCAGCCCTTCAAAAAGTAGGTTTTTGCGAATCCGCGCTGCGCTTTACTTCCCGCCCTTGCCCACGCCCGAACCGGCATCGGCGTTCGCAAGCTGCTGGATCGTCTCCCGCAGATAGCCATAGGGGTTCACGGGAGTATTGTGAATGCGCACTTCGTAATGCAGGTGCGGGCCCGTGGACCGGCCGCTCATTCCCACATAGCCGATCACCTGGCCGCGGCTGACCTGCTGCCCCGTCACAACCGCGAAGCCCGAAAGGTGTCCGTACAACGTCTGGATCCCGTTGCCATGATTGATCACGATCTCGCGGCCGTAACCGCTCACCGTGGACGCGACGTCTACGATGCCGTTCGCCGTAGCGCGGACCACTTCGCCGAACGTGGCTGAAATATCGACCCCGGAGTGGAACGCGCCCTCACCGTTGAATGGATCCTCGCGCTCGCCGAAGGAACTCGTAATCGGCCCTACGACTGGCCACAATGAGGGTGCTCCAGCAACATTCATCCAATCCCTCACGCCGGCCGGCGGTATGCCCATATCCAGGGAGCGAACAGTGCCGGACAGCGCGTCGGTGCGCAACGATGAAAGCTGATCGAGCGATTGGGAGTAAGCCTCTTCGGTGAATCCTGCTGAGTTGTCCGCCGTGCCGGGCGCAACCGGCGTCGCGGCTGCCCTGGACATGCGGCTCTGGCGGAGACCGTACAGCGCGCTCACTTCACTCGCAAGCGACCCCAGTGAAGCCGCCTGCAGGTCCTTCTCGTGCGCCACCGATTGCAGCTGGCTGTAATCCTTACGCAGCTCCTCCTGCTGCAGCCGCACCTGGTTGAAGCTCGCGGTCTTCAGCAGCATGCGTGTATAGGAGCCGGCCAGACCGGTGATGGTGAAGGCGCCCACCACGGCTGCGGCCACAAACACCCCGGCGTAGTGCAAAGGGATGGGGATCTTACGGAGAGGGCCTTCCTTCTCACGTACAACGAAAATGATGTAATAACGTCGGCGCAATTTTGTCTTCCGGATGTTCCCGGAATAACCCCTCATTCCGTCGTGCAACTGCCAGGCAGAAATTAGACAGCTCGGTGAGTTGGCTTGAAAATTATCAGCCGACCTATGCCGCGTCAATCTACCATTCGGGGGACTAAGTACTCAGGTAATCCGCCCGGAACGCGGCGCCCAATGCCCTGCCCAGCGCCTTTCCATCCTTATTTGAAATCAGACGTTTAGAGATATTATCAAACTCGACAACATCTCGTCATTCCCGTTCCGGCAAAAATCGGGGTGAAAAAATAGCGAATCACCAAACGCAATCCACAGGGGCCCTCGCAAAAAAACCTCAACCCCCAAATTTGCCGCAATGAAAAAGGGATCGCTATCAAACGATCCCTTATGACAACGATAGCAAGCCTAACACAGGATGGGAAGTGATTTTGGTGATTGGCATCACGCTCCCACACGCAAGCCCTCTAAAAGGCAGTACCCTCAGTACCGTCGTCCGCTTCCCGCAGTGCTATCCTTGGCGTTTCGTGCAAACCATTCCATGCGACTGAACGCTCTTCTCCTTCGAAGCACCCTGGTCGGCGCCCTCGGCGGGCTGCTGTTCGGCTTCGATACCGCCGTCATCTCCGGAACCACCCATCAGCTCACCCAGGTGTTTCATCTGAGCGCCGGAGCGCTGGGACTCACCGTTTCCATCGCGCTGTGGGGCACAGTTGCGGGCGCCATCGGCGCCGGTCCGCTCGGCCAGAAGATCGGCGGCCGCGAAGCCCTGCGCATCATGGCCCTGCTCTACGTCGTCTCCGCGCTTGGCTGCGCGCTCGCCTGGAACTGGCCTTCCCTCCTCTGCTTTCGCCTCATCGGCGGTCTCGGCATCGGTGGCTCCTCGGTGCTCGGTCCCGTTTACCTGGCCGAACTCGCTCCGGCGCGTCTGCGCGGCCGCCTCGTCGGCCTCTTCCAGATCAACATCGTTGGCGGCATTCTTCTGGCGTACGCGTCGAACTATGCGGTCGCCAGTCTGATTGGCGGAGAGAGCGCGTGGCGCTGGCAGTTCGGCGTGGCGACCGTGCCGGCCCTGCTGTTCGCCCTCTTTCTCTTCGGCATCCCACGCAGCTCGCGCTGGCTGGTCACGCAGAACCGTATCGACGAAGCGCGCCGCGTGCTCGAAATGATGGGCACACCCAACAGCGAAGCCGAGCTCAAAGAGATTGTCGATTCCATCCATCTCGAGCGCGCGCAGCAGTCCGAACCGCTGTTCCAGCGCAAGTATCGTCTTCCCATCTTTCTGGCCGTCAGCATCGGCATGTTCAACCAGCTGGCCGGCATCAATGCGATTCTTTATTACGCCAACGACATTTTCTCCTTCGGCGGCTTCACGACCCTTTCCGGCGACAAACAGGCGGTTCTGCTGGGCGCGATGAATTTCGTGGCGACGCTGCTGGCCATGTCGGTGATCGACAAGCTGGGACGAAAATCGCTGCTGCTGATCGGCTCCGTGGGAACGGCTGCCTGTCTCGCCGGCGTCGCGGCCATCTTTCACGCCAACAGCCATCAGAACGACCTGGTATGGCTGCTCGTCGGGTTCATCTTTTTCTTCTCGATCTCCCAGGGCGCGGTCATCTGGGTTTACATCAGCGAAGTTTTCCCCACGCGCGTGCGCTCCAAAGGCCAGAGCCTGGGCAGTTCCTCACACTGGATCATGAATGCGCTCATCTCGGGATTCTTTCCCTGGGTGGCCCGGCATTCCACCGCCGCACCGTTTGCGTTTTTCTCGGCCATGATGGTGCTACAGTTCATCGTGGTCCTGCTCGTCTACCCCGAAACCAAAGGCGTCAGCCTCGAGCAACTCCAGCACAAGCTGGGCATCGATTAAGAATTGGCGCAGCAGCCGGTAGCCGGTAGCCGGTAGCCGTCAAAAGTCAAAAAATGATCGCTCGCTGGGCGAGGTTTTTTCTTTTCTAACTTCATCGGCTCTCCATGTGAGCGGCTCAGACGAAGCGCGCCACCCAGGCGGCCAGCACCGCGGCGGCCAGGGTGGACAGCGCATTCACGGCGTCGTTGTTGAGCCAGCCGCGGCGCTCCGGGATGGCTCCGAGAAGACTGTCCACGAGCGTCCCCACGATACCGCTGCCAAAGGCGACCATCGCATCGATGCGGCCAAGCGGCAACACGGCCCACCCAATCACGATGACAACGGCAGCAGCGGCGCTTCCGCACATCGTGCCGGCTAGGCTCACCGCTCCGTCGGTCCCCGCGGGAACGCGGCGCAGGGTCGTGATAAGGCGCGGTTCGCCGCCCAGGACCTGCCCCAGTTCGGAAGAAACGGTATCGGCAGTGGC